>NZ_JBJOSA010000004.1:0-273103 GCF_045897515.1 Rossellomorea oryzaecorticis
GCGTACGCGAAGCGCCATTCTTCTTAAATGATTCGGTCCTTCATGGGAATTCTAGAAGTTCCCACTACTATGACCTCGGCTGACTTCTGATCGTTCAGCGGACATTCGCATATCCGGTTACGGTGAGAGCACCGCATGCCGATCAGACCTCCCAGGGTAAGCACACACTCTTCCTCTCCATGTCCCCTCTTCATTTACTTCATACACCCTTTGGCAGTAAGGACTTTGACTTGTTGTGCAGTCTCGCCCAAGTGTATGTAGCCTGATGAAGTTCGTGTTCCTAGGGGCGGAGATTTGCCTCCGACTTCCTTCAGATTCTGGGTCACCCCAGACACCCTTGTCTTCAGCTAACCGTTACTACTGCCTTCACGGCTCGGGACTTGAACCCTGTAGATTGTGCGCATGCCTGGCACACACAAAAAAACAGACCCATCAGAGATGAGCCTGTTTTGGAAGTTTAAAATCAATTATTTCTTAACAACGTTAGCTGCTTGTGGTCCACGAGCACCTTGTTCGATGTCGAAAGAAACTTCTTGACCTTCGTCAAGTGATTTGAAACCTTCACCTTGGATCGCTGAGAAGTGTACGAATACATCGTCTCCACCTTCTACTTCGATGAATCCAAAACCTTTTTCTGCGTTAAACCATTTTACTTTACCATTTTCCATGAAAAATGCCTCCTAATGTGCTTAGCACACAATGTATTACTATTCTTGCGATATCAGGTGAAAAATCAAATCTTGTTCTTCCCTCGTATACCGGACAAAAATAATTCTTCTATAGAATAACAGGATTCTAAAAAATAAGCAAGTAAACATGAGCCCAGTTTATAAAGTCAGACGACTTACTATTCAAGACACCCCTGACTGCTTTAACTTTCGATGTTAAAATATCATTATTGCTTTCGGCAATAGTTGAATTATTATATGGTATAATAAAAGTAGTTGAAAGGAAGTGTCATATGAAATCCACTAAAAGTTTGTTTCCTAATGGATCTTCGGCTACGATTAAAGAAACTGGGGAAACAGTCACGATTTTGAAATCCCAATACGTTAAAAATATGAAACGCTATTCGTATATCGTCAAAGAACATCCTGGTACCTTTTACTTTGAAGAAGAATTGACCAGTGGCGAATAAGAGCCTGAAGCTGCAGATCCACCAATCCTGCAGCTTTTTTTATACGCAAAATTTGTACTGAGCAGCAAAAAAAGCCGCCGTCCCATTTAATGGGACGGCGGCTTTTTTTATGATGACCTGTGAGGGACTTGAACCCCCGACCCCCACCCTGTCAAGGTGATGCTCTCCCAGCTGAGCTAACAGATCGATTTAAACTACATTTATTATTATAGCGCGAATTGAAGTAATGTCAATATATTCTTATGAATATTTTGTCGAAAAATTTATAGACTATATGTATACAAGAACAAGTGTTCGCATATACTGTTGGTATCACGTTAGAAAGGACGATCAGCATGAACAAGCTTCTTACACGTTCACTCACTGAACAGGCACCGATTGAAATTATCTATATGACCGACCATTGTAACACCACGAAACGGAAAGTCATCATTAAAAAAGTGAATATGGATTCTGTGACTGCCTATTGCTTCCTTCGAAAACAGCTTCGTACTTTCCGGCTCGATTGTATCCTTGCTGCTTATCCGCCGATGAAATATAAAGAGCGCCTTTCCCCTATTAAAAGAGGGTGACCGCTATCGGTCACCCTCTTATTACATTTATGCAGTTGCTTGCTTAGGACGTTTGTCTTCCCTTTTAATGAGGAATTGAATTGCCAACAGAACTCCGAATGATACTAAACCGAAGATATCAGTCATCCCTTCAGGATAAATGAGCATCAGTCCTGCTGCCACACAAAGGAAGCGTTCAATTACAAAGAGTCTACGGAACCAATAACCGATCATTCCTGCACCAATGGCAATCATGCCTGTCACTGCAGTAAATACAACCCACAATAATTGAGTGACAGTTGTATCGATCATCAACAGTTCGGGTGACAGCACGAACATATACGGTATGATGAACGCCGCTATGGCAAGTTTTGCGGAGTTGACTCCCGTCCTTATCGGTTCACCCCCGGATACCCCGGCAGCGGCAAATGCTGCAAGCGCAACCGGCGGTGTGATGTCCGCAATAATCCCAAAGTAGAACACAAATAAATGTGCGGATAGTTCCGGTGCTCCCAGCAGGATGATGGCAGGTGCAGCAATGGTGGACGTAATGACATAATTCGCAGTAGTCGGTGAACCCATCCCCAGAACAATCGATGCAATCATCGTAAAGAACAGAGTCAGAAGCAGTTTCCCTTGTGCTGAACTCGTTAAGTCGGCTGCCAAATCAACAAGACCGTTGGCAAGCGTCAAACCTAATCCTGTCTTTGTTACCACCCCGACGATGATCCCCGCGGCGGCTGTTGCCACGGCAACAGAAAGAGCAGTTCGCGCACCGTCGACGAGTGCATCCACAGCGTCCTTGAATCCGATCCTCGTATCTTTACGTATGGCACTGATTGCGATCGTGGCAACGATTGACCACAGTGCCGCCCTCATGACACTCATTCCACTAACGAGTAAAATGATGACAGTCAGTATCGGAAGCAGAAGATAAATTTTCTTCAATACTTCTTTTTTGTTCGGCATTTCTTCATCTGATAAACCTCGCAAACCGAGTCGCTTGGCTTCAAAGTGAGTCATGATCCAAATTCCTGTAAAGTATAATACGGCTGGAATAGCTGCGGCTTTCGCAATATCCCAGTAAGAAATCCCGCCTATGAATTCAACCATCAGGAAAGCAGCCGCACCCATTATAGGAGGCATGAGCTGACCTCCTGTAGATGCTGCAGCTTCTACACCACCGGCGAATTCTTTACGATATCCCATTTTTTTCATCATAGGAATGGTAAAGGAACCCGAAGTCACGACGTTCGCCACAGAGCTTCCGCTTATAGTTCCTTGAAGGGCACTCGAGAAGATGGCGACTTTTGCCGGTCCACCAGTACGTTTACCCGCGATGGCTACAGCCAGATCATTAAAGTATTGACCTACTCCTGTCTTGACAAGGAATGCTCCGAATAACAGGAAGAGGAAAATGAAGGTGGCAGATACGTATAAAGGCGTACCGAGGATCCCTTCAGACGTAAAGAACATCGTTTTAACAATGTCATCCCAGTCATAGCCGCGATGTGAAAGGAAACCAGGCATCTGCCTTCCATAATACATGTATAAAAGGAAGGCTGAGGCTATTATCGTAATCGGCAGCCCCACGGCACGTCTCGTGGCTTCCAGAACCAATATGATGGCTGCAAGTCCGACGTAAAAATCCAGGCTGGTCATAAGCCCAACCCGGCTCACGATATCATCCTGCATGATCGGCCAATATGCACCGATACAGACGGAAATGGCCGCCAATACGACGTCATACCACGCAAGCTTATTTAGTTTCAAGTTCTTTTTCCTTGCAGGGAAAAGAAGGAATACTAGAGATAATGCGAAACCTAGATGAATCGACAGTAATAATTGCCTTGGTATGAATTGAAATATGGATGCCGTCAATTGAAATAATGAGAATGCTAATAGACCAAAAAATATGATCCATTTAAACAGTCCGCTCTCCAATTTTCTCGTAGAAGATTCAGGATCATATTTTTCTAATAATTCTTGTTGTTGTTCTGCAGTGAGAGACTCAAATTTTTTATCTTTTTCCAACAACAATCACTCCTTTCCATTGGCTGAACAGCGATACTTTTTTAAAATGCATTCTAACGATGGCCCCCTCTTTGAAATACTCTTTCAAGGGATATACTTCACCGTCGTAGACAAGCCGGTGATTAGCCACTACTTGTCCGATCTGTATGTCGATGAACGGGAATTCCCTGTCCATATTCGAAATGGCATACCTGCCATCTTTTGTTCTGCTGAATACTTCCCGGCCTTCTGCGTCGGAAGGCATTCCGATCGCTGTGTCTTCGTATAACAGTTTTGTTTGACGTATGTTATTTGCAGGTGTTTGGCGATAGATTTCCTCTACCTCTGACAGGTGGATGGAATGGGTATAGAGGATTGAAAATGATTGATCTTTACTGATCGAGAAATAAGCGGGTTTGTCTTCGTACTCCCTTGGTTCTATCACCAGGAATGTTTGTAAGGGAAGAAAAATGAATGACGTGAGAATAAGAAAAAGGAGAGCGCTCCATAACATGTATTTCCTTTTCATCGCTCCTCCCCCTTTCCATTTCTTCAAAACAAAAGAATAGACCGTGATAAGCGGCCTATCCTTTGTTCATCTCGGGGTGAATCAATTATTCTGCTGAAATACCTTTTTCATCAAAATATTTCTTTGCTCCCGGATGCAATTCGATACCCATACCTTTTAATCCATTTTCAGCTTTGATCAGCTTTCCTTTAGCATGGGTGATCTGATCTGTATTTTCAAAAATTGCTTTTGTTACATCATAAATGACATCTTCAGAGATATCTGCATTTGTTACAAGCATTGCGCGTACAGCGACGGTCGTAATGGCTTCATCCACTTTACTGTACGTACCGGCAGGGATTTCATCCTCTGCATAGTATGGATATTTCTCGATAAGTTCTGCAATCTTAGCTGAATCAACAGGTACGATTGAGATATCTTCAGTCGCAGCAAGTCCTTCTACCGCTCCTGTAGGGGTACCAGATGTGATGAATGCCGCATCGATTGTTCCATCCTGGATACCAGTTGTAGAATCATCGAAAGATAGGTTGCGGGCTTCAAGGTCTTCAAGTTTCATACCGTGGATTTCAAGGATCTGTTCTGCGTTCAAAAGTGTACCTGAACCAGCTTCACCTACTGAAACGACTTTCCCTTTTAGATCTTCAACCGATTTGATGCCGGATTTCTTAGTTGTTACGATTTGGATCGTTTCAGGATATAAAGTGGCGATACCGCGTGCATTCTCTACTTTGTTATCAGAGAACATTTGCGTACCTTCTGAAGCATATGAAGCTATATCTGTTTGTGTAAAAGCGATTTCAGTTTTACCATCTTTGATTGAAGCCATGTTCTCGGCAGATGCACCGGAAGTGGATGCCGAAGCTTTGATCCCGGTTTCATCTTCAATGATTTTTGCGAAGGTACCTCCAAGCGGATAGTATGTACCGCCGGTTCCTCCTGTAGCGATTCCGATGAAGTCTACTTTTTCATCACCATCGGAACTTCCACCGCCAGCTCCGCCTCCGCATGCCGCAAGTACGGCAGTAAGAATAAGAAGCAAGGCAGTGCTTAAGAATAAACTGCGTTTTTTCATAATCTGTTCCCCCCCTATTAAATTTTCTACTTTCCCGTAATCAATTGTATCACAAACTGTAACATTCTTGTCAAACAGGATACATAAACTTATAATTTTTTTCATAAAAAAACCCTCCATCCCACATCCATCCCGTGCAACATCAGATTCAGCGCTATATTTCACCCTTACTCTCAGTTGTAAAATGCATGGAAAATGTATAAAGCGTTTCCATTATATACTCTGGATATTCACTGGAAACAGATGAATGTCCACATAAAAAAGACTGAATGGCCTGAATGGCCATTCAGTCAAACTGTTATACATCAGGGTATCTTATCCGATTAATTCTTCATCCTCAAATTGTTTTTTGTCTTCGCTTGAAATGTTTTCTTCCTTGTCCCGAAGGCTGTGTGCGATCCGTGAAGAAGCGTTCGCGGCGATACTTGCGATAATATCATCCAGGAAGGTGTGAATCCCATTGCCATTTTTAGTATCAAGATCACGTATGATGCCTATCTTATTTTTATCTAAATGGCCGAAGGTCGTTACCGCAATACTTCCATAGCCAAGGGCTGCCCCAAGCGCAATCGTTTCATCCACTCCGAAAAGCCCTTCGTCGGTTTCGACGATTGATTGGAGGGGTTCTGAAAGCATCTTCTTCTCAGCCAGCTGGTCCAATTCCACCCCGACTAAAATGGCATGCTGGATTTCCCTTTTCAAAAGTACTTTTTTCACGCTGTCTATACAATCTTCCATTTCCAACTCAGAATGGTACGGGAACTGCATTTCATATACGATTTCAGCGATATCTTCTATCATGACTCCCCTGTCCTGAAGTTTCTGGAGTGCTGCCTGTGTGACTTCTTTTGAATGAATCGGCTTGTGCATTGTATGTACCCCTTTCTGACTTGTCTTCCATAGTAGAATTATAACATTTTTTAGAATTTTCTCATCCTAATCTGCTTGAAGGATTTAAATGAAAGATTGTGATACAATCTTTTTGTAAACGTTATCGAAGAGAATCAGGAGGGTTATGTATGACTGTTAACAGAGGTGCTGTGAATGAATTGAACCTCTTTAGTAAAGAGCTGAATGAGGAGATAAGGATGCTTGTGTATCTCCCTGCGACTTTTTCTCCTCTTTATAAATATTCTATATTGATTGCGCAGGACGGCAAGGACTATTTCCAGCTCGGAAGGATCCCGCGTCTTGCAGATGAATTTTTGAATAACAAAGAAATAGAAAACATGATCATTGTAGGCGTACCATATAAAGATGTAGAAGATAGAAGAAGAAAGTATCACCCTCACGGAGAAGAAAATGACGCTTATATCCGTTTCCTGGCCCATGAACTTGTCCCTTATCTTGATGAGCATTATCCGACTTATCATATGGGAATGGGACGTGCGCTTATCGGGGATTCATTAGGGGCGACTGTATCTCTGATGACCGCCTTGAAATATCCCAATACCTTTGGAAAGGTCATTCTTCAATCACCGCTTGTAAATGAAAAAGTACTGGATGAAGTTGAAAACTTTGCTCATCCCCATCTTTTGAATATTTATCATGTAATTGGAACCAAAGAAACCGAAGTGAAAACAACCAATGGGAAAGTAAAAGACTTCCTTACGCCAAACCGCCAGCTCCATGAACTGTTCAACGAAAAGAAATTCACCACTTTCTATGAAGAATTCGAAGGTGACCACACATGGAAACACTGGCAGCCGGACCTGAAACGGGCACTTCCCATGATGTTTGGGTGAAATGATCATAAAGACGCCATGAAAGTGAATTCTCCCACACTTTAGAAAAGCTGAATTATCAGTGGGAGAAGTTCCCTTTCGTTCGTCCTATATTAAATTTTTGAAAAATTTGCTATACTATATTTATATTAATTGCTTTTACAAGTAACAGTATCTGGAGGAGGTTTGAAGACAATGAACTATGGTGTTGTCGTTTTCCCATCAAAAAAGCTTCAGGATTTAGCAAATTCGTACCGTAAACGCTACGATCCTCATTACGCTTTGATTCCGCCGCATTTGACCCTTAAAAATGTGTTCTCTGCTGATGATGATCAAATAAAAGATATCGCCGATAAATTAAGGAACGTAGCAAAAAAATATGACCCTTTTAACTTGAAGGTTTATAAGGTCAGCTCATTCCAGCCGGTGAACAATGTCATTTATTTCAAAGTGGACCCTACCCCTGAACTGGAAGGGCTGCATCATGACATGCATAAACAGGACGTATTGGACGATGAGCCTGAATTCGCTTTCGTCCCTCACATCACGATTGCACAAAAACTTTCAAACGATGAACATTCCGATATTTTTGGTTCGCTGAGCATGCTGGGTGTGGATCACGAAGAAACGGTCGACCGCTTCCATCTCCTCTATCAGCTGGAGAATGGTTCATGGACAGTATATGAAACATTCCGCCTCGGAAAGGACTAATGCAGTTGAACGTAGAAATCGCTCAATCGGAATCACAGCTTGAAGAAGTTTTCAGTGTAAGGAAAACCGTGTTTGTGCAGGAACAGAATGTGCCTTTGGAAGAAGAAATCGATGAACATGAAAATCAATCGACCCACTTCATTTTGTATGACGGGGACCGGCCCGCCGGCGCAGGAAGATTCCGTCTGCTGGACGGGATCGGAAAAGTGGAACGTATCTGTGTGTTGAAGAGCCTCCGCGGTAAAGGGGCAGGCAGGGAGATCATGCAGGCCATTGAGCAATACGCTTCAGGGCGTTCCATTTCCAACCTTAAACTCAATGCGCAGACCTATGCGATTCCCTTTTATGAAGGATTAGGTTATGAGGTTGTCTCTGAGGAATTCATGGATGCAGGGATCCCCCACAGAACAATGATTAAAACAATCTCTTAATCAAGCATGCAAGACAAAAAAGATCAATCACCCTTTATATGGGAGGATTGATCTTTTTTTATCTAAATACAAATGACTCAAGTATAAAGGTACTTGCACTGGACGATAATGAAGAAATATATGGGGAGGGATATTATGGAGTACATGTCAATAGCCGTTGAGCTTGTTGTCGGCTATTTCGCCCTTTTGTTTTTAACGAAAATTTTAGGTAAGACCCAAATCACCCAGATTTCTGCCTTTGATTTTATTTCTGCATTGATATTGGGCGAATTGGTAGGGAATTCCCTTTATGATAACGAAATAAGTGTCTGGCAGATCCTTGCGGCCATTTTCATCTGGGGTTTTTTAATATTTGCTACAGAGTTCATTACACAGAAATCCAGAAGGCTCCGCCATGTTTTGGAAGGGACTCCGGCCATAGTGATCAATAAAGGAAAAATAGATTTCCAGCAGTTAAAGAAAAATAATCTAGATTTAAATCAGCTTCAGCATTTACTAAGGGCAAAGGATATTTTTTCCATAAGGGAATGTGAGTATGCATTATTAGAAACAAATGGGACATTAAGCGTCCTTAAGAAACCTTTGTTCGAAAATGTACAGCGGTCAGATTTGAATATCCAGCCAACTCAAGTAAGCCTTCCGCTCTCGTTGATTGTGGACGGTGAAATTGTTTATGATAATTTAAAAATCGTGCACCAGCAAGAAGAATGGCTGATACAAGAAATAAATAAACATGGATTTCAATCACATAAAGAAGTCATGTTTGCAGAATGGAAAGAAGGAGAAAGTCTATTGGTTCAAGGGTACTAAACAACAGTCAGGCTATCGCCACCCTGGGTTCATTATCCTTTACGTAAAACTTTATCCGCCCCTGACGTTCCAGGCTTGTTAAATAAGCAGTCACGGAAGTGCGGAACAGCAGCCACTGACCCATGTTTTTAACATCAAGTTTATGTAATGCCAGGAATTGTGTGGTCAGACTCTCCAGGGTTTCACCTACTCCTTTGCTTTCAATCAGTTGATATAGAGTATGGATCCGTTCTTCATGGACTCTTTGATTCATACGTACGGTATCGCTGAAGTTTTCCTCATATGGACCATGTCCCGGTATTGCTCCTTTGCATTTAATGTGAAGGAGTTTTTCCAATGTTGCCAAGGTCTGGTCCGCATCGATAATAAATGGGATCACATGTTTTTCCAGAGATTCTGTTCCGAAGTAACTGTCTGAGGCGTATAGGATATCTTCTATCAACAAGCCTGCCTGGGCATAGGAGTGGCCTGGAAGATCCAAAGCCTGGAACATAAATGGACCGATCCTATTCTCTCCGGATTCAATATGGAAATCTACTTTGACTGAAGGGCCTTCAAGAAATTTATTTCTTAATTCCTTAATCGGATTGGCGCCATTGAATAGATAAATTGGTTCGAGAAGCGGATTTTCGATGATGGCTGATTCCATGGGAGGGCAGTAAAGCGGTATCCCGGTCACTTTCTTCAAGTATGCGGCGCCGCCAAAATGGTCTGCGTGGGCATGAGTGATGATGCAGTAATCCAGAGGAAGTTCTTGTTGTTTGACCATTTTCAGGATTTTCTTGATTGCCGACTCATCCAGTCCGGTGTCTATAAGGAGTCCTTTACCTTCCTTTTGGCAATAACCGATATTCACGACGCCGGTGAAAGCATAGCAATTCTCATTAAACTGTTGAAGCTTCAATTCATTCATCCTTTCAGTACAATGCTGCAAGGCTCGTACTGTTTGTGAATACAGACAGCGGTCCTTTACTTTATACGTATTCGTTAAAGTAGGTCCCTTTTCCTGTCACTTCCGCTAATAATTCCTGTGGAATCATGTTCTTTTGGGGTCTTCTTTTCGTGGCTGAAAGATTTTTCTTGTGTTCATTGTCCTCGTATATGCGCATTTCTTCACTGAAGGTTTCTTCGCGGTTATTTTTCAGTGCCCTGGCCGGCTGAACGGGAAAGAACCGGAATGGGTGTTTATTCACCTTCATTTCCCTTTCTTGATATTGTCTATATTGAAAGTGTGGAATTGGAGCGATATAGCCCATATTCATGACCTCCTTATAATGGGTTTACCCGCGATGCCATTTTTTTAACCCCGGGTAAAAATAAAAAGAGAATTAACATAAAGTACGTGTCTCAACGTTCTTTTATGTCCATTCTCTTTCAAAAAATTATTTCTTCCCTTTGTTGAGCATATTGGATATAGTCCCAAAATCCAGCTGCTTTCCATCGTTTACGATTGACTTGACGATCTTATCTTCCATCTCTTTATTAACTGGTTTGTTGGCAATTTTCGAAACACGTTTAATGACTTTCCTGACTGTCGCTTCATCCTTGAAATTCGCATTTTGCAGTGAGTTTGCAAGCTCCAGCACTTCGTTCATATTCACGCCTGTCTTCTGCTCGAGATTTTTGAAGAAATTATTGTTCATGAGTAAACCGCCTCCCTTTTAACTATAAGTATCATATGTATAAAAATGGAGAGCGTGAGTATTCCAAGAAAAAAAGACAGGATCCCTCATAAAGAGGATTCTGCCTTTATTCTGCTTCATGATTAGCAGAAGCTAGCTCCAACGATGATCAACAAGATAAATAAGACGACGATCAATACAAAAGTAGAACCATAGCCGCCGCCATAGCCGCCATATCCGCAGCCACCATATCCATATCCGTAAGGCATTCAGCTTCACCTCACTTTACCTTTAGTCACTTATAACATATGTAAGTGAGGGATATTCCGTATGGGCTTTTTTCAATTTTGTTGTGTGTTTGTCCAATTGTACAAATCGAGGGTCAAATTCCCTTCACTGTCCGCCTGTGCCAGGAATACTGCCTCGAAGTCAAGCTTCCTTTTCAAAAGTTCCTTTAACAGCCATGGCTTATCAAATCCAACCGCCTTCAGTGCTGCATCATCAATTTTCCCATCAATGATCACAGCCTGCGGGGGTGTGGCCCTCTGAAAAAGGGACAATATATCTTCTTTTACCAGTGGCTGTTTTTCTTTTTTCAGCATCACGCTGAGGTCTCCATTCGTATCCAGCGTGGCAAATTCAACATCCGCGGCTCTGAAGACATCTTTCTTCCTCAATTGTTCAAGCAATTCATCTACGGAATACTTTTCTTTACGCAGTGCTTTTTCATCGATTTGTCCATCTTTAATGAAAACAGAAGGCTTCCCTTCAGCAAATCTCCTGAATTTGCTGCTTTTAAGAGAGATGAAAGAAAACACAAGCGGGAATGAAAACCAAAGCAGGATACTCATAAGGCCTTCACTGAGCGGCAGGCCAAGATCCATCGAGAGGGTTCCTGCAATACTCCCGACGGTTATACCCGTTATATACTCGAAAAATGATAATTTGGACAGCTGTTTTTTCCCAAGAAGCTTTGTAATAAAGAACAGTGAAAGAAGGATAAATGAACTTCTGGCTGCAACTTCTAAATATTCCGGCATCTCATACACCCCCTGCTATCCCTTCGGTTTAAAAAGGAGCGCCCCAATGAAACCAAAGACGATCGCTGCGGAAATGCCTGAACTTGTTACTTCAAACATCCCGGTCAATACACCTACAAGTCCATGCTCCTGTGATTCCTGCATGGCACCGTTCACAAGGGAATTTCCGAAGCTGGTAATCGGGATTGTTGCCCCTGCCCCTGCAAAATCGATCAGCGGCTCGTATAGCCCAAAACCCGAAAGAATGGCGCCTGCAACCACGAGCAGGCTCAATGTATGAGCCGGTGTCATTTTTGCAACATCAAACAATAGCTGTCCGATGACACAGATGATTCCTCCTATAACAAACGACCAAAAGAACATCGCTAACATGTTTACTACCTCCCTATCCTATACAAATTCAATGGAAACGGCATGTGCAATACAAGGAATGGTTTCTCCCTGCTGGAAGGTAAGGGGCGACAGCAGGGCGCCGGTCGCGACTACCAGGATCCTCTTATACGTACCTTTTTTCATTTCATTCAGCAGATGCCCATAAAGGACAGCGGCTGAACAGCCAGGTCCGCTTGCCCCCGATTGAACCGGCTGGTCTTCTCCATAAATGAGGAGTCCGCAATCCTTATACTGCTGTTCTGTCAAGGTGTATCCGTTTTCCTTCATCAGCTCCATCGCCGTCTGTCTGCCAATGGCTGCAAGATCACCGGTTACGATTAAATCGTAATAAGAAGGGTCTCTTCCCAGATCCTGAAAATGGCCCGTCATTGTATCCGCTGCTGCAGGTGCCATTGCCCCCCCCATATTAAAGGGATCTGATAAACCAAGGTCGATGACTTTCCCAATTGTAGCGGATGTCACCCTCGGTGCTGGAGAGGTGATATCCGTGCCATTGCCGACTACTGCATATCCTGCTCCTGTTACGGTCCATTGTGCTGTCGGGGGCTTTTGCCCTCCGTACTCAGTCGGATAGCGAAATTGCTTTTCAGTTGCAGAATTATGACTTGAGGCCCCGGTCACTACTTTTTCCGCCCCTTGATGATTGACCAGAAAAGCGGCAAGTGCAAGCCCTTCCATTGAAGTTGAACAAGCTCCGAACAATCCAAAGTAAGGAAAGGAAAAGGTGCGTGCAGCAAAGCTTGAGGGAGTGATTTGGTTGATCAGGTCGCCCGTCAGGAAAAATTGGACATCTTCTTTTTGCAGTTTTTGTTTGTCCAGCGCAATCTGCACTGCATCCTCAATTAGGGTGCGGTTTGCTTTTTCATATGAGTCTTGTCCCATCCATAAATCATCAAAAAAGCGGTCAAAGTCATCAGATAGTTTACCCTGTTTTTCGAATGGTCCTCCCACGACGCCTGTTGATAAGATCGCAGGCTGCTTCTCGAAAATCCATGATCTTCCTCCTTTAAGCATCAAATCAACCCCCACTGGATTAATAATGTCTTTATCAGCGCCACAACAAATGCAGAGAAAACACCGAAAACAATGACAGAACCAGCCAGTTTAAAGATATTCCCGCCTACACCAAGGACATAGCCTTCTGTTTTATGTTCAATTGCCGCTGATATGACTGCATTGCCAAATCCTGTTACCGGCACTGCGCTCCCTGCACCTCCGAATTGTCCGAGGTGATCGTAGATGCCGAATCCAGTCAGAATCATGGCGAAAAAGACCATAGTAGCGACTGTCGGATTCCCGGCAGTCTGCTCAGTGAAATTAAAAAAATAAATATAGAAATAACTTACTGCCTGCCCGATCAGGCAAATGGCTCCGCCTACAAAAAATGCCTTTATAACATTTTTCAACAACGGCCTTTTCGTTTCATATTGTTTTTCAATTTTTTCATACTTCTGCTGTTCGGGGGTTTTGGGTGTCTTTCCCACAGAGAATCCCTCCTACGTCTTTTCCTTCTGAAGCTCGATGATATCCTTGAATTCTTTTTCAGCTTCTTTCTTGGAAATCGTTTTCTGCTGGATTTGTTCTTTTAAGCGGACAGTTTCCAGAAAGATTTTGTAATCACTTGATAAAATGAAGTCTTCACCTGGATGCTTATCTTCAAGTAATTTCTCCATATCCTTTTCAATCTTTTTCATTTTAAAGCGCTGCAAATGCTTCACTTTGTATACCACAAGTGTTTGTTCCTTACTTTGAATCACTGCTACATCATAAAGTTCCTTCTTCTTGGCCAATTCTTTTTTAATCGCATGGCCGAAGCTTTCCGTTTCAGGATGATCCACCAGTTCAACAGGCTCTGGATCGGTTGTCTTCAAGAGAGCGATTTTACTCTCCTCTCCATCCTCTTTGTTCGAGCAGCCTGCAATCATTAAGAGACTGATGATCCCTGCCAGTAAATAATTTTTCATACATGATCCCTCTTTTTTGTTTATCATCATTCTTTATTTTTTTCTTAAAGTCTGATTTTATGTAAAAAAAAAGACTGCTCTTAATGAGCAATCTATTTTTTCTTTGATTTCGAACCGCAGCCGCATCCGCCTTTTTTCTTTTTATTTGTTGCAGTATTTGTTGATTTAATCACATTATCCATAGAGGTTTTTTTCAATTGCATTGCCTCCTTTTGCATAAGAATGATTCATTATATGTAAAAGAAAGCGTGCTTGTTTCCACTAATTACCTACACCGATTCTCTATTCCAGTACTGTACGGCAGCTTCAATGATTGCTGCCACACCGGCCACAGCCAACAAAGTGGTGAGTGGACCGAATATGACTGGGAACAGCAGATAACCGCCGTATAAGAATAAGCTTACCCAGATTCCTGTGCACCAATAACAGGATAGCAGTTGACCGATAAAGCCTTTCAATCCGGTCGTTTTGGGTATGAGGTATATTTCTTCCACCCCATCCTCCACTTCTTTCACTTCATCAAAAAAGGGAGCCCGCATCCATTCTGTTATTTTATCGAAGACAATCAGATGCGTCATCCGGAAGATGGCAAAACCAAGGGCCAGGAGCTGTACCAATGATAAATCCATTTATCATCGCCCTTTCTATATTAGTAAATATATACAAGCCCAAATTTTTAAAAGAGGGCAGATGTCCGTTACCTAATTGCCTACCTGACAATATGTTAGTAATGTAAATGAAATTTATTTTAAGGAGGAACTTTATATGGGTTGCGGAAGAGATAGAGATTTTGGTAAAAAAGATCTCGGCTGTGTATGTCAAGCTGTGCGCGCTATCAAAGACATTCAAGATGCTGGTGACGAATGCAACGAATGCCGTAATGACTGTTTCCTTGAGCCACTGGGAACAATGGTCAGCCCTGCTAACCGTGTAAATACACGTATCTTCAAGCTTTATCTGAAGAACGGTGATACATTCAAAGCACACATCAAAGGAAAGCCTTGGAAATCACCATTTTTCCGGGTGAAGGACATCTTCGATAATTGCTGTGCTACATTGCAAGTAGTGAAGCCAGAGCACCATCACCACGGTGGATCAGGCGGAGGCGGCAGAGGCGACGATCTTGAAGATGCAGATACAATGATGAGCGAATGGGAATTAACAGGGGACTGTATCACTGTTGACCTTGATTGCTTCTGTGCGATTCAATGCATCAAAGATGTGTTTGTCGACTTATGTGAAGACTGATAAGTCAGAGTAACGAAGATTAAAGCCAGCCGGGAATTTCCCGTCTGGCTTCTTTTATTGCAAGCCGATCATTTTGATGGATTTTAATGAGTCCCTTGCAACCTCTACTTCATCACCGCGGAAGGTTTTTATTTTAATTGCTGATTCCCACATTGAGATAAGCACCCCTTTATAGGTGTCAGTATCAGTACTGAATTCACATGGGAATGGCACTTTTCCGTTGATGCTTGCAGTAATGTAGTCAAGTTTTTCATCCAGGGTCAATTCCTTGAAGGGGGGCAGCCTTCTGAACGCCTGCATGGAAGACTGGGATTCCTCCCTGGCAGCCTCAGGGACCGGTCTGGCTTCTTTATCAATTTTTGATACAGGGACTGGATTTGCTGTTTCAGAATCTACTTTGTGATGGACGGCTTTGTTTTCAATCGGGCTTGGCGAATCAGCCTCTTTTTTCTCTTTCCGTTTCGAGGAACGATAGACCACTTGCATATTCCCTTTGACTTCCTGAAGCTTTGGCTGTTGAATGTATAACAACGGTTCTTTATTTGATGACTTATCTTTTTTCATGAAGCACACCTCCAATTCTTCTCCACTTTTATATGTATGCAATTGGTGCACGTCAGTTTCGTTTTTGGGATAAAAAACCGCCGGAAATCACTCAGAAGACCGAGTAAAATGGATGGTGATGGGGGTTTGATGGAGGCTTGAAGGACATATACAGGATTATCGTTCATTGATCTATTCTTTTCAGCTGGCTAACCGGTGTTATCAAACAAGTTTGAAGGAATCTTTCGTTTTGGCTCATTAATTTTCGAATTTATTCCGATTATCTTTGAATTTTTACCATTAATCTTTCAATTTCACCCTTTAATCTTTCAAATCTGCCGATAATTCCGTCACGAGGTAAAGCATGGAAATACTCCATACTCTTATATCACTAACGAGTATGACACTTTTCTACATGAAAAAACCCCGCCGGCACTAATACCGGCGGGGTTTAACTTTCATTACCCAAGGATATGATACCCGGAATCGACGTGGAGGTTTTCCCCTGTGATTCCCCTTGAAAGGTCGCTGAATAGGAATACGGCTGTATCTCCTACTTCTTCCTGTGTTGTATTGCGTCTCAGCGGTGCACGCTCTTCGATTTCTTTAAGGATGGAGTTGAAATCCCCCACTCCCTTAGCGGAAAGGGTGCGGATCGGGCCGGCAGAAATCGCATTGACACGGATGCCGTGTTTGCCAAGGTCACTGGCAAGATATTTAACACTTGCTTCAAGAGAGGCCTTTGCTACTCCCATGACGTTATAGTTCTGCATGACACGTTCGCCGCCCAGATACGTCATCGATACGATGCTTCCGCCTTCCGTCATTAAATCCTTCGCTGCCTTTGCCACGGCAGTGAGGGAATATGAACTGATATTATGCGCGAGAAGGAAACCGTCCCTTGTTGTGTTCATATAGTCCCCGGCAAGCTCTTCTTTATTCGCAAACGCGATGCAGTGCGCAAGGCCATGGATCACTCCCACTTCTTCCTTTATTGAAGAGAAGCATTTGTCGATGTCTTCGTCACTTGTTACATCACACGGGAAGAATAGAGACTCTTCTCCGCCTTCCAATGTCCCTGCAAGATCTTTGACACCTTTTTCAAAACGTTCTCCAGCATATGTAAATACCACCCGCGCACCTGATTGATGAAGTGAACGCGCAATTCCCCAGGCGATACTGCGTTTATTGGCAACTCCCATGACAACATATGTTTTGCCTTTTAATGAAAGAGTCATATTTATCCTCCTATTATTACAAGTTATTAGTACCTGATACTAATTCTACATGAAACTTGAAAAAAAGAAAAGGTTCATTTCATTGATATCTTGTTTTTAGTCTCTTGTATTTGATGGATATGACGCTCTTCGTGCCTTCCCAGAAGCTCGAGTACCTGCCATACCGGCATGATGCCGAATCGATGATGATCCATAGTCTTACCGGAAAGCGAATCTTCCGTATGCCCCTCAAGGAATTGATCAGTCAGCCTTCTTGATGTATGAAGGGCGGTCAATAATTGCTCCCTTGTTTGAGGATCTTCCGGCGGATCGATTGGTGCCTTGAGTTTTTTATTTTTATCTTCAAATACACTTAAATCAACCTCTTCCCCTTCCATTACCTGCTGACTTTCTGCAGCTTCCAAAGCGAGTTTCATAAAGCGTGTCTCAGCACCCGCCAAATGAAGGACGATTTGGGCAATGCTCCACTCACCTGGTGCCGGCTTTTCATTCAGCTCTTCGAATGTCAAAGCCTCGAAACTTTCTTCCAGCTTCTTTCTTATGTCTTTTACGTTAATTTCCCACATTCTCATCATCTCCTTATTATTCTGCATATGTAACTAATTAGGTATTCACCACGTAAAATCCTTTATTCACAAAAAAGTAAAGGCCCTCCGGTGTCACCGGAGAGCCTTGTTTATAGACTAGCAATACTCACAGAACTCTAGTTCACGTTTCAGTTCATCTACATATTCCTTAGAGCCGGTAACGATCAACCGGTCATTCATATGAAGTTCTGTATCACCGTGAGGGACAATGGAATCTTTGCCCCTGAAAATACGGACGAAAATGACATCCCCTGTAAATGGGAATTTTCTTAATGTCATCCCTTCAAACTGGCTGTTGAGCATCTTGATTTCATATAGCGACATTTCCTGGTTCGTGAGGATATTCATCACCGATGGAGATTCAATCATCGCTCTCAATAACGCTTTTGTTGAAAGGAATACAGAGTAAACCTCAATCTCCTGTTCCTTGAGTGATTCATGCAGATCAGGGCTTTCGACACGAACGATGACCCGCTCGACACCTCTTTCTTTTGCTGCGACGGATAGTGTGGCATTCGCTTCTTCATCCCCTGTGGAAATCACAAGGATATCAGCTTCGAATATACCAAGTCCATCCAGGGTATCAAGTTCGTAATTCTCAATTTCATTGATATTGAACAATGAGTCTGCAATATTTTTATCCGATTTATCCTGAATCGTATGATAAAGGGTTGAATCATACAGGGACGATTGCAGCTCCCTCGAAGCAGGCAATGTCATTTGATTTGCCCCAAGAAATACGACGTTCAGTTTCTTTTCAGTTGCACTTTCCCGAGGGAACAGCTTCTTAAAGACAATCGGTGTGATGATACAGGCAATGACAGCCACAAGTATCAGCGTACCACTCATTTGCGGTGTTATGATCTCCATTCTCTCAGCGATTTTAGCTGCGGCAATTACCAGGGAGAGTGTCGATGTCAACAGGAACGCGGAAGCGATTGTCGTCTTTGTATCGTACCATTTTTTCAACAAATACACCGGCAGAAGCTTTGAAATCAGGAAAGCAAGCAGGAGCAGCGGGATCAAAAGAAGCATCTTCTTATCACTCAGCAAGGTCATCAGATCCAGTTCAACCCCGACCATTACGAAAAAGATCGGTATCAGAAAACCATAACCGAAAGAATCCAGTTTCTGCACCATTTCCTGATTTGGAGCGAGTAATGACACCAATACACCTGCAAGGAAGGCCCCCAGGATATTCTCCGCCCCGACTGTTTCAGATACCGCGACAAGCAGAATAATCAGCGTGAATACGGCACGTGTCCCTATTTGGACCGTTCCCGTGGACAAGCTTTTGATGAAATTGTTGTTTTTCATACGTTTGCCCAACAGATACAGAAGCACTCCTACACCGAACAGCACCAGCAGAAGCCACATGCTGCCATGTCCTTCACCGTACAGTGAAACAAATACAGCAAGAAGGATCATGGTGACCAGATCTGCTATGACGGCGATCAATAAGATGATTTGACCAATGGCGGTTTTTGAGATCTGTGCTTCCTTCAGGGTCGGAACGACTACTCCCAATGAAATTGTCGATATAATCAAGGTCATAAGGAAAGCATTCTCTATGAGACCAAACAGGACGAATAAATAGGACAGCCCAAGAGAAACGAAGAATATGCCGATGAAAATGATGCTTGCCACCAGCAGTCGGTTAGGCTCTTCCTTTCCGCTCGGGAGGATTTCTTTTTTGGTCTTACTATTTGAGAATGCCTTGAAATCAATTTCCAATCCACTTAAAAACATCAAAAAGATGAAACCGAAAGTGGATAAAGTTTCGAGCCACATATCTTGTTGGACAAGGTTGAATCCACTTTTCCCTATCACAAGGCCCATGATGATTTCGGCAATGACCACAGGGATGAAATTCAATTTAAAACGATGCAGCAATATCGGCGTCAAAAAGGCAACAATGATCACAATAACCAGTGACGTTACAGAAGCATGCTGTTCCATCATACTCTCCCCCTTTTCTTTCTATATAAGGTAGTTTAAAAATAGCGTAGCAAGCCCTAAATAGATCAGGGTGCTGATGATATCGTTGATCGTCGTGATGAATGGACCGGAGGCGACTGCGGGATCGACTTTCAACTTATGCATGAACAGAGGTACAAGCGTTCCTGCCAACGTAGCAACAAATAAGGAAATGAAGACGGAAACCCCGACCAGCATACCGAGGAAAAATGTACCTTTCCACACATAGACAATCAGACTGACAACGATCCCGCATGTCGTTCCTGTTATGAGCCCAGTACCTGCTTCACGCAGGACAAGGGAGAGCTTGTTTTCTTTCTCCAAATCTCCTGTAGCGATTCCCCGGACAGCAACCGCCAGGGCCTGAGTACCTGTGTTTCCTGCCATCCCTGCTATAAGCGGGATAAAAACTGCCAAAATGGCGACTTTATCGAGCGTCGCTTCGAACCGCCCGATGAGATTCGCTGTGATCATACCGAGAAATAATAACGCAATCAGCCATGGCAGACGCTTCTTTGCGGCATTAAAAGGGTTTCTGTCAATGGAATCCAAGTCGGCGATACCGGCAAGCTTGGAGTAGTCATCTGAAGCTTCTTCTTCCATGACATCCATGATATCATCGACTGTGATGATCCCGAGGAGATGATGCTGAAAGTCCACCACGGGCAAGGCAAGGAAGTCATAGTCTTTCATTTGTCTTGCAACAGCCTCCTGATCCTCGCTCACCCCGACTGACATGACCCTTTCACTCATGATTTCAGATATCATGACGTCATCATGGCTGATGATAAGATCCCTTAACGAGATAACCCCCACGAGCTTCTTATCATCGTCTACTACATAAATATAATAAATGGTTTCTGCATTCGGGGCTTCATTCTTAAGGATATACATGGCAGATCTGACCGTCTGATTTTGGGAAATGGCGACAAATTCGGTCGTCATGATACTTCCTGCAGTGTACTCTTCATAATGAAGGAGCTCTTTAATTTCTTTGGCCGATTCATCATCCATGATGGTAAGATAGCTTACCACCTGTTCCTTATCAAGTTCATTCAATACGTCGACTGCGTCATCCGCATACATGTTTGATAACATTTCGGCAGCATATGACGGGTTCATCTCCGCAAGTATTTCCTGATAATCTTCTTCATCTATATCCAGGCTTTCGAATAGTTCAGCCATTTCTTCCGGAGAGAGATAATGGTACAGCCTGGTCCTCAGTTCATCTTCGACTTTCGAGAAGAATTTTGCCTGATCATAGGAGTGTAACTGAGTGAATTCAGACCTGAATAAATCTAAATCTTCCTGCCTGAGGGCTCTAATGAGAAGCTCTTCATCATACATTTCTTTATCCTGCTTTTCTTTTTCATTGTTTTGATCTTTGACTGCTTCTTCCATTAAGGCTCACCCTCCTTTATATGTTAATCTCATATAGTCGTAATAATACTAGCAAATCTTCTTTCAATTGTCTTGCATTAACCGGGGCATTCGATCTGGTAATATTGGTAATGATCTCAAAACGAATAAATACTCACGTTTTTTCAAACACTGAATCATTAATATGTCACAAAACTACTGAAATGAAAAGAAAAAAGTTTCCCGTTTCAGAGAAAGAAGGTACCCTATGAAAACTGATGTAATCGGTGATGTACACGGATGCTTTGACGAATTTTACAGGCTGACTGAAAAACTCGGTTATAATTGGGAATCAGGTCTCCCTCGGCATCCCGAAGGAAGAAAACTTGCTTTTGTCGGGGATTTGACCGACCGAGGCCCTCACTCTTTAAAAATGATCACAGTCGCCGCTTCCCTGCACCGTGAAAAAGAAGCTTACTATGTCCCAGGGAATCATTGCAATAAGCTTTACAGGTATTTTCTTGGGAACAACGTGAAGATCCTCCACGGTCTAGAAACCACAATAGCAGAATTAAGTGCACTGACAGAAGAAGAAAGAATCGGGTACAGAGACTCATTCATTGAGTTATACGAAACTTCCCCGCTGTATCAGGTCCTGGATGAAGGAAGATTGATCATTGCACACGCCGGGATAAAGGAAAAGCATATAGGCAAGAACAATAATCGTGTAAAAACATTCGTCCTCTACGGCGATATAACAGGCGAAGTGAACGAAGATGGAACTCCGGTAAGAAGGGATTGGGCAATGGAATACAAAGGCAGGCCATGGATCATCTATGGGCATACCCCTGTCATGAAACCAAGGAAGATGAATAATACGGTGAACATTGATACGGGGGCTGTATTCGGAGGGAAATTGTCGGCGTTAAGGTATCCGGAAATGGAAATCATAAGCGTGCAGTCAACCATGCCGCTGGTAAAAGAAAAGTTCAGGACCTTCCCCTGATGATATACAAAAAATCCCCTGTGCTGCTTAGCACAGGGGATCCATATTTTCATGAGAAGCCAATTCTGTCAAAGCTTCCCTCATATCATTTGCCAGCGGACACTCGAATTCCATCCGTTCCTTTTTCATAGGATGAAATAAAGAAAGGGTTTTACAATGAAGTGCCTGGCGCTTTAGACATTTTACATTGCCGCCGTACAAATCGTCCCCTATGAGAGGATGGCCGATTGATGCCAAGTGTACGCGTATCTGGTGTGTTCTCCCTGTAAAGGGACGTACGGACAGATGGGCGGCTTCTGGATACTGTCTTAGAACCTGATACCCGGTCTTGGCATATTGTCCGTCTTGCCGGACTTCTCTTTCAATTATACTCGTTTCTTTGCGTCCGATGGGCTTCTCGATCATTCCATATGTATCGGCCATCACCCCTTCAACAAGTGCTTCATATGTCCTCTTCACTCCTCTTTCCTGATGCTGCAGGGAGAAGAGGTGATGCACATGCCTATGCTTGGCTACAAGTACCAATCCGGATGTGGCACGGTCCAGCCTCGTTACAATATGAACAGCAGATGCCAGGTTAAGCTCTTTGTAGTAACCCGCAATCCCATTTGCCAGGCTGCCTGTTGGATGTTCTTTTGTAGGGATTGAATACATTCCCCATGGTTTCTCCACAACGAGGAGATCGCCGTCCTCATAAATGATTTGCAGAGAAATATCCTCGGGAAGTAACTTTTGACTTCCTGTTTCAGGAGCAAAAACCAGTTTGACCTTGTCGTCTTCTTTTAAGGGATGACGGACATTTACTTCCCTGTCATTCACTGAGATCGACCCGCCTTCGAATTTGACAGATGTCAGGGTCCGTTTAGAAACCTTCTGGTCTACAAGAAATTCCCTCAGAAGCTTCCCTTCATATATAGAAGGTACACTCCACTCGATGGAATACCCTTTACTCATCTGCCACAAATGAGTCATGCACCCTCTTCCAGAAAGGGAATGGACGGAAGCGGGCAAAACGGATTTTCTCGTCTGCAACACGGTATTGGATCGATTTCACATCTTTATGAAGAAGGGAAAGATGGTCGATCGTTACCAGGAAGTCGGGACCATTGACAGGCTTCAACATACACGTATGGTGGGCAGGAAGGATAAGCGGCGAACCGATCGTTCTGAATACCCGGTTGTTGATTGATGCCATTTCGGCAAACTGAATAGCTGGCAGTGAAGGGTGTATAATCGCGCCCCCCAGCGCTTTATTATAAGCGGTGCTTCCTGACGGCGTGGATAAACACAATCCGTCCCCCCTGAATCGCTCGAAATGCTGTCCCCTGATTTCTACATCCATGACGAGAGTGCCTTCCACACTTTTCACCGTGGATTCATTCAAAGCCAAATAACGCGTCTCCTTACCGCCATGCTGATAGCGGATGATTGTTTCCAGGAGAGGATATTCAATCACTTGATAAGGAGTCTTTGCAATGGCTATGACCAGTTTTTCAATTTCTTCAGGCACCCAGTCTGCATAAAACCCGAGATGACCCGTATGTACCCCTACGAAGGCGGTTTTATCAAGTCTCGAACGATAGCGGTGAAAGGCATAAAGCAGAGTCCCGTCCCCTCCTACGGAAATCACGATATCAGGCTGATCTTCATCATATGTCAAATTGAAATCCTGTAAATAAGTCCTCATTTTATGCATCAAAGTATTGGACTTTGAATCACCCTTTGATGTAATGGCAAACTTCATTCGGGTTGACCCCCTTCGTCTCATTGTTTATGAATTCTTTTATCAGTCGAGCCGCTTCCCCTTTTATCTTTTTCCATCTTATTGGTGAATATCGCCTGCGCTTCCTGGATTTCTTCCCTTATCAGGCTCATTTCCTCGTCCAGCCGAAAAGCCGCTTCTGCAGCACGCTGGAGCCTCATCTGTATTCTTTCAGGAAATTGTCCGCTGTACTTATAATTCAAAGAATGCTCAATAGTCGCCCAAAAATTCATCGAAAGGGTACGAATTTGAATTTCGACAAGGATGTTTTTTTCTCCCTTGATCGTCTGTACAGGGTAATCTACAACGACATGATAGGACCTGTATCCGCTCGGCTTTTTATGCGTCACATAATCCCTTTCTTCTATCACTTTGAAATCCCTGCGTGCCCGGAGGCGTTCCACCACAGTGTGTATATCTTCAACGAATTGACACATCATCCTGAGACCGGCGATATCCTGCATCTCTCTTTCTATATCGGATAGAGCTATTCCCTTTTGATTTGCTTTATCCAAAATACTGGCGATCGGCTTCACCCTGCCAGTGACAAATTCAATTGGAGAATGAGTCTGCTGAAATTCATATTCTCCCCGCATCCCTTTTAACTTTACTTTTAGCTCATCCACTGCTTGCTTATATGGCGCTAAAAATTCTTCCCAATGATTCATTGCCTCACCCCACCTGAAACATTCCTTATATTTTCATGACGGAATCAATCGATGAAAGCAGTTTCAACCTTCTTAACCATTTCGTCACCGTAATTCCCGTTTCCTTCTATATTACTGACCAAATAGTCAAGCTCTTCGTGAAAGCCGTCCAATTCGAACGATTCTTCCTCGCTTTTTGCGATAACAGGGCACTTCTCATCCAGTGCTTTTTTCAATTGACCCCATATTGGTTCATCCAGGTATAAATATACATATTCTTCTTCATTTTCCGCCAGATAAACGAACGCAAATTTGTCAGAATCTGCAATGATCTGCCCGGCAGGTTTGATCCCTTTAATCAGCTCATTTTGTTCAGTATGTAAGTGCAAAACACCGTTTTCAAATTTCGCTTCCTTAAATTCAATCATTTTTCTCATGGCTATTTCATCCTTCCTTAAAACAATCAGTCTTATTTTATCATAAGAGAGGATATTCATCTAAACATTGAAGTTCCTTTCCTGAAAAGAGATAATAAAAAGACTAAGTAATGAAAGGATGCTTCACATTGGCACAAGAGATTGAAATCGAATTCAAGAACCTTTTAACAAAGGAAGAATTCTTGCAACTGATAAAGCAATTTTCAATAAGAAACAAAGATTTCAGGGTGCAGGAGAATCATTACTTTGATACTCCCGACTTTCAACTGAAGGAGAAGCAGTCGGCATTGAGGGTCCGGGTAAAGGATGGAAACTCCACTCTTACGCTTAAGACTCCTATCACAAATGGTTTGCTGGAAACAAACCAAGGCCTTTCTCCCATGCAAGCAGAAGAACTTTTAAAACAGGGACTTTTTCCTGAAGGGGAAGTGAAAGATGTCCTATTAAATATAGGAATTGAAATCCCCTCGCTCCTTCACTTCGGTTCTTTGAAGACAAAGAGAGCTGAACTTGAATTTCAGGAAGGTCTGCTCGTCTTTGATGAGAGTACTTATTTTGATAAAGTAGACTACGAACTCGAATATGAAGTTAAGGATTTTGACACGGGCAAAAAAATATTTTTTGATTTGTTAAAAGAACAAGATATACCGAAAAGGGAAACGGAAAATAAAATCAAACGTTTTTATCGGGAAAAAGTAAGGAGAGAATCGTAAAATAACTCGAATCTTTTCCGATATTATAGAAAACACCTCTAAATGAGACAGGAGCCGTTAGTTATGAATGTTCAACAAATCAAAACGATGATGGAACTGCAGGCAATGAATAAATTGGGTTCGGTTTCCTCTTTAGGCACTGCGGGGCAGAGTAATCAATTGTTTCAACAGCTATTCACCCAGGCCCTAACAAACAGACAGGGAAATTTGCAGACGCCTGAGAATACACTTGGTGCCGTAAAGAGCCTGTTTGAAACACATCCTGCCTTTACAGTTTCACAACCACCCGTTTCGCTTACCGGACTTAATAAAAACGATTATAAGACGCCCCCGTCAATAGATGATATTATTACGAAAGCCGCCGATAAATACCAGCTCCCGAAAAAGCTGATTCAGGCTGTTATTCACCAAGAGTCAAACTTCAACCCGGATGCTGTGAGTCCTGCAGGGGCTTCAGGGTTGATGCAGCTGATGCCTTCTACCGCCAGTGGACTTGGAGTGACAAATATTTTCGATCCCGAAGAAAATGTTTTTGCAGGTACAAAATACTTAAGACAGATGCTGGATAAATATGACGGTGACATCGATTTGGCGCTTGCAGCTTATAACGCAGGCCCGGGGAATGTCGATAAGTACAATGGTATCCCCCCTTTCAAAGAAACGAAGGCTTATGTTAAGAAAGTAACCAATGCTTTTTATGCGTGAACAGTTTAGATGAAAGATCTGCTTGAGACAGCAGGTCTTTTTTGTTTGACTATCTTCTGTATGTACTTGCTTACCTTCAGGATAGCCCTCATCATTCTGGCAACACTAACTTTACAGATTCTTGCGCCATCAAGGCGATTTGTTTGAGATATAAATGAATGCTTGCTAGAATAAACTTACATTCTAAGTAAAAAGGAGTCCTTCTTATGGTCGAGAAACCTAAAATGCCTTATAACTTAATCGGCGAAAAGAAACTCTCCATGCTCGTTGATGCATTTTATAATAGAGTGTCCAAGCACGAGTTGCTTGCACCTATTTTCCCGGAAGATCTAACTGAGACGGCCCGTAAACAGAAGCAATTTCTGACTCAATATTTAGGCGGACCACCTCTTTATACTGAAGAACATGGACATCCTATGCTGCGTGCAAGGCATCTCCCTTTTCCGATCACGGAAGAGAGAGCGAAAGCATGGCTGGGCTGTATGCATGATGCAATGGACGAAGTGGAACTTGAGGGTCCGGTGCGGGAAGACTTCTTTCACAGACTGGTCTTGACCGCCCATCATATGGTCAATACGGAAACACCGGAGAGAACCAGCGTTGACTAGTTTACATCATTCAAGTCCGCTCAATTCTTGTGGAGGAGCTGAAAAGAAACCACTTGAAATATATATGTTTGTTGATCCCTTGTGTCCGGAATGCTGGGCATTAGAGCCTATCTTAAAAAAGCTTAGGATTGAATACGGCCAGTACTTTCGCATCCGTTATATTTTAAGCGGTCAGCTTTCATCATTAAATATTGCGACAAAGCGTAAACAGGAAGACCTCGCCCAGCAATGGGAGAAAACCGCAAGCCGGTCAGGTATGTCATGTGATGGAAGCTTATGGTTCGATAACCCGATTGATTCACCCTATATTGCTTCGTTTGCAATAAAGGCGGCAGAATTGCAGGGAAAACATTCGGGTATTCGTTTTTTACGATACCTGCAGGAGCGGTTATTCCTTCAAAAACAGGATATTTCGAATTTCGATGTGCTTAAGGATTGTGCTGAGGAAGCAAAGCTCGACCTCAATGAATTTATGAATGATATCCACTCCTACTCAGCATCAAAAGCATTTCAATGCGACGTAAAAATCACGACAGAAATGGATGTCGATGAAATCCCTACCCTTGTCTTTTTTAATGAAAATATCGAAGATGAAGGGTTGAAGGTTACCGGATTGTATTCTTATGAGGTATACGTTCACATCATTGAAGAGATGCTGACAATTAAACCGGAGAAAAACCCTCTGCCGACACTGGATGAATTCATGAAACATTACCGTTTTGTAGCATCCAAGGAAATTGCCGTTGTATATGATTTGTCCATTGAAGAAGTAGAAAAACAAATGAAGAAGTGGATTTTGCAGCAGAAAGTAAAAAGGATCCCTGCAAAGCACGGGACATTTTGGAGATATATCGCTGATTAGTTATTTTACAATAATGAATATTGTGAGTAACGGGAAAACCCGATGTTGTTTCCAACATCGGGTTTTCTATACGAACAAAGGGGATGGGAGAAATTTTTCACGGTCAAACAAAGGGGTATATGTTTGCTTGTGATCAACTTCACACTGATAATATATCATGTATGAACTTGTATTGGCAAGTTGTTTGTATGGTATTTCACAATATTGTCAAAATCCATGAATGAAATTCATCAGCTTGTCATATAGTGATATAAACCTTCTGAGGAGGTACCACGATGAGATTAAGTCTGAAATTTGTGCTGCTGATCGTATTGATCCTGTTCAGCTTTATCATTCATATTCTTGGGTTGATGAATCTCATCCCGCTTCTCATCACAGCTCCCATACTATTCCTATCACTGTTGATTTTTTTCTATACCGTTGGCAACAGGAAGAGATTCAAGGGATTTAAGTCATAAAGATGGGAGGAGCCAAAACAGGCTCCTCCCTTTTCATCATTATTGTAACTTCTCCAATAATTCTTCCATTTCATTCAGTTTTTCTTCAAATACTTTACAAGCTTCCTCCACCGGTTTGGAGGTCGTCATATCGACTCCTGCCTTTTTCAATACTTCAATAGGATAATCAGAGCTTCCCGCTTTAAGGAATTCAATATACCTTTCAACGGCTGTGTCCCCCTCTTCAAGGATCTGCTTGCTTAATGCAGTGGCTGCCGAGAACCCGGTAGCGTATTGATATACATAATAGTTGTAATAGAAATGAGGGATGCGAGCCCACTCAAGACCGATTTCCTCATCGATGGAGATCTCGTCCCCAAAGTATTTCTTATTGAGTGCGTAATATTCTTTTGTAAGGAAATCAGAAGTCAAAGCTTCCCCTTCCTGTGCTTTCTTATGGATCAAGTGCTCGAATTCTGCAAACATTGTTTGTCGGAACACAGTGCCCCTGAACCCTTCCAAATAATGATTTAATAAATATAAGCGTTTCTTTTCATCATCTATCGTGTTCAATAGATAGTCATTCAGTAATGCTTCATTGCATGTTGATGCGACTTCCGCCACGAAGATTGAATAGTGACCATAAGTATATGGCTGTGAGGATCTTGTATAATAACTATGCACACTGTGCCCGAATTCATGTGCCAATGTAAACAGATTGTTGACATTGTCCTGCCAATTCATGAGGATATAAGGGTTGGTGCCGTACGCTCCCGAGGAGTATGCACCGCTTCGTTTTCCTTTGTTTTCCACAACATCCACCCAGCGGTTATCAAATCCGTCTTTCAGGACCGAAGCATAGTCTTCACCCAGCGGTTCCAGTCCTTTTAGGATCATTTCTTTCGCTTCTTCATAGCCGATTTCCATTTTCACTTCTTTTACAAGCGGCGTATAAAGATCATACATGTGGACCTCATCAAGTCCGAGTACTTTCTTACGGAGCTTCACGTAACGCTGCAGCAGGTGAAGATTCTTATTCACCGTTTCTACAAGGTTATCGTACACCTGCTCAGGAATATTGTTATTAGATAACGCCGCGTGCCGCGCAGAATCATAATTTCTGACACTTGCTGTAAAGTTATCTTTCTTTACAGCACCGCTGAGTGTCGAGGCAAATGTATTTTCAAATTTCCCATACGTTTCATATACCTTTTTAAATGCTTCTTCACGCACCCGTCTGTCACTGCTTTCAAGGAAACGAATAAAGCGGCCGTGTGTAATATCCACTTCTTCCCCATCCTCATCCTTAATGCTTGGGAATTCCAAATCTGCATTATTCAGCATCCCGAACGTATTGCTTGCTGCACTGAACACTTCAGAAGCTTGGGCCAAAAGGGCTTCCTCTTCAGCAGATAACACGTGGGGGCGCTGCAAATTGATCTCTTCCAGTGCATGCTTATATTTCTTGAGTTCTTCCTTTTCCTTGAGGAACCCTTTCAGTGTGTCTTCATCGATCGAAAGGATTTCAGGCACCAGATATGCGAACTTGCTGCCTAATTGGGTATAGAGACTTTTTGCACGGTCATCCAGCCCCTGATAATGTGAATTCGTGGTATCCTGGTCATAGCGCATGTGAGAATATGTATAGACCCTGCCCATTCTTTCCATAATTTCATCTTGAAAGCTCAAGGCTTTATACAGTTGATCAGAACTGCTGCTTAACGTTCCTTTGAATTCTTCGGCTTTATTGATCATTCCTTTGATTTCTTTATATTCTTTCTCCCAGGCTTCATCACTTTCAAAAATATCTTCCAGCCTCCAAGTCAAGTTTTCTTCCACTTGATCTCTGGTTGGCAGACTTTTTGTTACTGTGTCATTTGACATATACATCCTCCATTCTGAATCTACAGACTATTCCTTATAGTTACATTCTCTCTCAAGCAGGATATTCCTGCAAGAAAACAATCTTGATTAGTCCTTTTTTAATATATGCTTCAATTTAGGAAATAAATCATGTTCGTGCTGTTGATAGTCGATGAAGGTTTTTGGACAGATCCATTTAGCGGTTAACTTATAGCCTTTTCCCCTTTTTTTCTGTATGATCTCTAATTTTTCTAATAAGCATAGATAATCATTGATTAATGTTTTAATGCTGCTGCCCGTCGAATGCAGCGGGAAATTCCTTGTTTCAATACTCCCATTTTCCAGCCTGCGCATGAAGGCACTATAAATCATCTCTCTAGTGAAATAGGGGGATTTTTTGAGTACATCTTTCCAAATGTAGTATTGCCACTGAAGTGGATGGGTTTTGATCAAGGTCATGTGAGGAATGACCGGTAAGCCGATAAACAACGGTAAATAAAGGAATGTATCACCTTCTCTATATACTTCAGAGAGAAACGGATCACGGCGGGCGGAACTGAACTGTATTTTGTTATTTATCCATTTTTCCCTGTAACGTTTCCAGTTCTCTAGAAAAAGGGACTCTGCTTGATCCGGAGGAAGAATGGATACCGGGATAGTGAATGTATTAAGGGGGATTTCGATTTCTTTTGAGAAGAAAAATGAATTTGTGCTTACTGGTGTGAGATGCGGAAAGATCGTGAAAGATTCATTCGAGGGATCAAAGTGAAGCAGGTAAAAGTGAAGTTCCTCTGAAAAACGGATGAATCCCTGCTGGAAACTTGTTAATTTAAGGGGGGTGCCGATAGTCAGGGGCTGGGTTAAGATCCATATGGGATGTATGTTCCCTTTTCTAAAACCTTCTGTCCTCTCTTTTATTTCGGAAAGTGGAATCGTGCTGCATTGAATCTCTATTGCAATCCGATATCCTCTCTCCGTGATGAGGAGATCGGGAATCTGCTGAACCTCTTTTACAAAATACTCCAGCTTTACATCCTGAAATAGCTGCGACAATCTTTTATATAACAAGGCTTTGCTCCATATATGGTCAGGGGTTTCCTTTTTTGTTTCAAGTATGCATGGGAGCTTTGAAGTGTGAGCAAAATGCGGGATTTTTATATTACCGATCTTGAGGATCAAGGGGGATGAACAGTGAGGACAGGTAAACGTTTTTAAACTTTTCCTTAAATTCAACAGTTCTTCTTTAGAATGGTGAATGGCCGTAAAATGCTGATGATCCATTATAGCTGTTAACATAGAACACCTCCTTCAAATCTTATTCGACACGAATTGGGAAAATCCTGCAAAAAAGCTCAAAGGAAAATTTCCTTTGAGCTTCTCATTATAACAATGGCGACATCAAACGGGAGGTGGATTCAAGTATTCGATATCCCATATGCCTTTTCTGAAATTCGTCGTGTGAAAGTTCGAAGGAATGCTCCAGGTCATTCAGGTATTCGTCCACGAGGGATTGGGTGCTCGTCGTTTTATACAGGAAGGCATTTACTTCGAAATTCAAATGAAAGCTCCTCATATCCATATTGGAAGTGCCAATCGAAGCCAACTCATTGTCGACAATGACTATTTTACTGTGCATGAATCCCTTTTGATATTCATATATCCTCACGCCTGCTTCCAATAGTTCAGGAAAATATGACCTGGAGGCATGAAACACAATTCGCTTATCAGGTTTATGCGGGACAAGCAGCCTGACATCCACTCCGCTCAACGCGGCAATTTTTAAAGCTGAGAAGATATCTTCATCCGGTATGAAGTAAGGGGATGCAACCCAAACGCTTTCCTGTGCGGAAGTGATCATTGAAAAGAAAATGTTTTTCAGTACACTAAGTTCATTGTCCGGACCTCCTGCTATCATCTGTACCCCTCCGTCATGTATTTCACTGACGGGATCGGGGCTGAGATAACCCGGAGTAAGGAAGTCATCATTTGTCATATAATACCAATCCTGAAGGAAAATAAGCTGGAGCGTGCGGACAGCCTCTCCTCTGACAAATAGGTGGGTATCCCTCCAGAATCCAAAACTCGGGTTTTTCCCCAGGTATTCATCTCCTATGTTAAGACCCCCGACAAATCCGATGCTTCCATCAATGACAATGATTTTACGATGATTTCGGAAATTGAATTTATTATTAAGGAATGGGATCTTCACCGGGCCGAACGGTACAACTTCAATCCCCGCATTTTTTAATTCCCTGAGATACTCATTTGATAATTGCCATGCCCCTACAGCATCGTAAAGAAACCGGACTTTTACCCCGTCCCGGGCACGTTCGATCAACACATCTTTAATCTGGTTCCCTATATCATCATGGCGGACGATATAATATTCCATATGGATATGATGCTTGGCTGTTTTTAGCCATCGCAATATTTCACCGAATGTTTCCTGCCCATTAGTCAATACTTTCGTTTCACTTGAAAAGGAAATGGCACTGTTCCCGATTCGCTGGGCGAGCTGTACATGTTTTTCCTGATAGAACCCGAACATCTCCGGATTCATGTCCTTCGGGCCTGGTTCATACTTGTTGTAGGTCTCCTTATCAAGGATATGCTTTTTCTTGTACATTTTCTCCTTCCGGTAATTCCTTCCGAATAAAAGGTAGAAGATAAAACCAAGAAAAGGGAAAGCACCAAGGACGACGAGCCAAGTAAGTGTTTGAGTCGGATGACGATTCTCAATGAATATTAAAAAACCTATGATTATGACTGAAAACGTGAACAGTAAACTTACGTATTTTATCATACCTTCAAAATATTGATCCAAAAAGTAAAAGTAGCTGAGGCTTATGGCTGCGATAAATATGAGCACTTTCACCGTATTCTTCATTTGTTACACCTTCCCGTGAACTCAAAATAAACAATTATGTAGTTTATCATTGATATTTGTTTAAAAAAATTTAATTTATCCTTTCAATCACACTTAATAAAAAAATACCGATTTCAAGATGAAACCGGTATTCGCGCTTATGAAAAGTATGCACTTAGTGTTTCGAATACATTTTGGTCGATGACAACTTTACCATACTCCTCAAGACGATGAACGGTCATTCTTGACTCGTCTGCGTACTCAAGCAAGATGCTCAACATGTCATCGATTTCTTCTTCTGAGAAGTGCTCCTCTGAAAACTTGATATAAAGGTAATAATTATTTTCGAAAGCAAGTAACTTCGTATCCAAGTTTTCAGCGGATATATCCTTCAATCTCTGCGATAAAGAAATGGAATCTTCGAAATCACTGAACTTAAGTGTGAAATCCAGTGCAACTTCCGTATCTACGTCCTGGTCCTGTTTGATTTGGAAGTGTTGATCAAGCAGCTCCTCGATCCGTTCGTCGACAGGAAGCTCTTTTAATTTATCTTCAGGGATTGGCAATTCAAAACGTTGACCATCTTTGGAAACCTGCGCCCTTGTGACGAGTACTTCAAGTCCTTTGTCCAAAGCCTGTACTTGGATCCATAAGGGACCCTCGATACCGAAATCTTCTTCTTGATGAACTTCATCCATCATTTCCCAGAAAAGTTCTTCGCTTCTTTCGCGGTTATACCAGATTTCCTCACGATCAAAGCCTCTATCCTCTATATCCCCATATGAAATATAGAATTTAACTGTATTTTCATTTATGCGTTCGATTTCCATTTAACACCTCTCCCTTCTTGCGTAAAATTAGTGAAGGGACTACACCCCATGAGCTGTAAAGCCCGCCTGTCTGACTGAAATGCCAGACTGTTGGTGAAGACAGAAGATACATTTAAGTTAGTTTGTACCTTGTACTTCTATTTTATGTTATCTGTACGTAAAATGGAATTAAATTAACACCCATTTTTCATCTGGACAGATTGAACTAAATCAATTGTTTTTGACATTTTAGCTAATATTTGCAGAAAACTCAAGTGATAATACTTATTACTAAGTTATGTCACAGCTAACCGTTTCCGTGCAAAAATTAGTGGAAAAATAAAAAGGCTAACCCGCAAGGAAACAAAACGTCCTTTAAGGGTCAGCCCCTTTTAATTGTATATTCCCGCAGACTTAAAAAGATGCGGGAATGTGAATGATTGATTAATTAACCATTCTTTGAGCTTCAAGAAGTTGAAAAGTGCGTACCTTCCTTGGAAGGAAGCGTCTAATTTCATCTTCATTATATCCAACTTGCAAACGCTTTTCATCCAGGATGATCGGACGTCTAAGTAATCCAGGATTCTTTTGGATAAGCTCAAACAATTCTTGAAGTGGTAATGTTTCTAAATCCACATTAAGCTTCTGAAAAGTCTTGGAACGTGTAGAAATGATTTCATCAGTACCATCCTCAGTCATGCGGAGGATTTCCTTGATTTCGTCAATGCTTAAAGGCTCAGAGAAAACGTTACGCTCTGTATATGGAATCTCGTGCTCTTCTAACCAAGCTTTTGCCTTGCGACAAGATGTACAACTAGGTGAAGTGAATAATGTAACCACGTCATTCACACTCCCTTAAATAGTTTTTAGTAGTGTATGATATAGAGTATTTTATTTAAACAGCTGCGTTATTTAAAATTAGTTTAAATAAGAAATCTCTATTATGTATTATACATGAATTGCGAGTCGATGAACATACTTTTAATGAATTTGTCAAACTTCTTACACATTCGTTTAACATAAGCTATATATTTATGTTTCTAAATAATATTTACCCGCTTTTCTAGAGGGATAAACATTCTTTTTACAACTTACTATTTTCATTTAGAAAACCTTATTGCGAATCGCAATAAGGTTTTCTGAATAGTATTTTGTTTACGTAATCAACAGCTAGCAAAAGTTTATTTCCATGTTTTTTATAAATCTTTCAACAAGTCTTCTTCTCGATCTTCGTCGCGCTTTAGGACTTCATCCACCGGCTGATAGGATGCACCGTAGAATTTTTCGTCCTTGTAGGTATGGATCAGTTCGTACGTTTTTTTCATGGAATCAAAAATTAATTCCTCTGACTCTTCATTGGGTGCCCAATATAAAATTTCCATTGCGTTTACTTCATTTGTAGCAAGGGATTTCCTGGCATATCCGATACTTACTGCATGCTCGAATCCTTCCCTCTTGTAAAACTTCAAACGCTTTTCAGTATCCGTGTCTTCGTAATCGACAGGTTCTACCTCAAGGATGATCGGTTTATTCTTTGTCTTCAGCTTTTCAAGAAGTTTATGGCCAAGTCCCTGGCCACGTGCATCCTTAGAAACGAATAGATAATCAATAAAGATGAATTCATCAAGTTCAGCATACATCAATACGTGATGCTGCCCCTCATCTTTATGATATATTTCGCTTCGTTCCTTAAGAAGCGTTTCGAGATGTTCTTTTGATTTCATTTCCTCGACCGGGAAATATTGATTTAGCTTTTCATACCAATGCATGTACCTGCTCCTTTAATTGAATTTTTCCGACTAACGGGATAAAACTATTTTTCTCATAATTGAATGGATTATGTCAGTTGTTAGTCTTTTCTGTGGAATTAATTTTTAATAACGGTTTTGCAGGATATGAGTTCTGCTAAGGGGGAGATGTGGTTGTAAAGCGGTTAATGTTACCATTTTAATCATAACAATCTCAGCGCGATTGTCAAATGATATCCTACCATCAATCTTGACCCTCCTTTGAGTACATGCATTGTGAGTATTGAGTTTAAATACCGCTATTGATTTCCGTCCACATGTCATAAGTCAAACCGACCAAGAAGGCAAAAAGCGCCTTCTTGGCCGATTCGTCTTATAACACCCGCCTCTCTTCAAAGCCCTTCCGCTTTTCTTATAAGCTACTCTTCCCGCAGGAGTCTACGTGTTTCACTCCAATCAACCGCTGAATAGGGTAAATTCTGATGTACATGCAAAAAAACCGAACCGATTTGACATCTGAAATGCTAATCGGTTCGGTTTTTTAATGAGAATAAAACACTTACGCCCCTCATCCTTCGATTAAATCAGGGGGTGTAGTCTACACCTTCTGTATAGGAGTTTCCTGCATCCCATAGCAGGAATTCGTTGATACCCTGGTCGTTCAGGGCTTTGATTTGAGCTTCGATTTCAGCTTTTCCATATGATTTGTAGTTTCCGCTTCCTAACCATGAAGCAGTGAAATCTTGAAGCCACGGTCTTGAAATCGGGGGATCCTCAAGTTCAGCCAGTTTCTTATTTTCTAGTTTTGCATACTCTGTCACAAGTTCATACGGCTGGAGATCCGGCTTTGCAATCCCGAAGTATGGCGTCCAGTGACTTGGATAGATCATGGAGGATATGACATCCACATGTTCAGAGATTTTCGAGAAGTTCTGGCCGATTCCAGGTGCCTCCGGGAGAGTGGCTGTGTATCCGAAGATATCGACGGATACTTTTACTCCATACGGCTTTAATTTCTCCTCGGCATAGGCAACAAAATCAGTCACGGCCTGCACACGTTTTTGGACATTGTCCTTTTCTTTATCTGTATACTCACCGGTACTATATTCCAGTTCCTTGTCCCTTTTTTCAAACCCTTCCGGGAATCGTACATAATCAAACTGGATTTCCTGGAATCCCATTTTCGCCGCTTCGATTGCGATTCCTACGTTATAATCCCATACTTCTTTAAGAAATGGATTCACGAACGATTCGCCGCGTCCGTTTTTCCAGACCTGTCCGCCGTCTATATAGGATAACTCAGGTTTTTTATTTGCCAGGACTGTATCTTTAAATACAACGACCCGGGCAATTGGATAAATTTGTTTTTCTTCCAATTTATCAAGCAGTGATTTAGGATCCTTAATATACGGCTGGCCAATATCAGCATATGAGGAAGATGCTTCCGGTTCATATGTAAGATTCCCATTGTCATCCTTAATATCAATTACCATCGCATTTAGATCCGTCGAATCGACCAGGTTTGTCAATTTATTGATCCGCTCCCCTCCGGCGGAATGTCCCGTGACATATACTCCTCTGATGGCGTCAGGATATTTAAAAGTATAACCTGAATCATATACAAATCTTGGGGGTGCAGCAGGAATTTCCTTTTTGCTCAGCGTCAGAGTCCTTTTTTCATGGCTGCTTTCAGCTTGACTATCTTTAGATTCGGCACTTACTGATTGAATGGGCAATACACACATTGTGATCAAACAGAAAGATGTCGCCAGCTTACTCCATTTCAACATTAACCTCTCCTCTTTAAAAATAACTATCTACTAAAAATTGTAACACTTGTTACTATTTTAACAAGGAAATAACTTCAAGGGACAGGGAATATACACCTAAAGTGGGTGAATTTCCGAGGAAATCAGTTTGACTGATTTCTGTAACGATATATCTCCCTCAAAAAGGATTTTAAGAATAACATTTCTTATAAACAGAATATGTATTTTCCATTTGAAAAAGAAGAAGTTTATCGTTTTCTGGATGTGGAATAAAGAAAAAAAGCCCCCTTTTCAAGGGAGCTTTAATATATCAGGCTTTATACTGTGCCTGATATTGCGCAAACTCTTTTTCAGAGCAGTATACAAAGTGCCCCGGCGCAACCTCGCGCATTTCAAGCTGATCTTCTTCCGTATAATTGTGAACCGCAGGATCGTATTCTTTTCTTCTGCGTGTGCGTTCATACTCTGGATCTGGTAGTGGAATCGCAGAAAGCAGAGACTGGGTATAAGGGTGAAGCGGGTTCTTATACAAAGCATCACTTGGTGCCAATTCTACTAATTTACCAAAATACATTACCCCGATACGGTCACTGATGTATTTTACCATTGACAGGTCATGGGCAATGAACAGATAAGTCAACCCTTTTTCTTTCTGAAGCTGCTGCATCAAATTGACGACCTGTGCCTGGATCGATACGTCAAGTGCAGAGATCGGCTCATCGGCAATGATAAAATCAGGATCTACTGCAAGGGCACGTGCAATACCGATACGCTGTCTTTGTCCGCCTGAGAACTCATGCGGATAACGTCCTGCGTGCTCCTTGTTTAAACCAACCGTCTCAAGGAGTTCATGGACCTTTCTAAGACGTTCTTCTTTAGAGGAAGCAAGTCCGTGAATATCGATGCCCTCTGCGATGATATCTTGTACTTTCAGGCGTGGGTTAAGAGATGCATAAGGGTCTTGGAAAATCATCTGCATTTTCCGGTTGAACTTCTTCAACTGGGATCTGCTCTTCTTACCGTGTACATCGTCGCCTTCAAAAAGAACCTGGCCGTCAGTGGCATCATACAGGCGGATGATCGTACGTCCGGTTGTTGATTTTCCGCAACCGGATTCTCCAACAAGTCCTAGCGTTTCACCTTTGTAAATATCGAAAGAAATATCATCAACCGCCTTGACCATATTCGGTTTTCCAGGGTTGAAGTATTGTTTCAGGTTTTTAATTTCAAGTAACTTTTCAGCCATTATGAACGGACCTCCTCAACTAGTACCGGCTCAGCATAGTTAGACGGCATTTTTCGATGTCTCAGTTTAACTGCTTCAGGAGGCTCAACGTTTGGTGCACTTGGATGCATCAGCCACGATTTAACTAAATGTGTGTCCGATACTTTGTAGTATGGCGGTTCCTGCTCGAAATCGATTTTCATTGCATACTCGCTTCTTAGCGCAAATGCATCCCCAGGAGGAGGATTCAACAGATCAGGAGGCGTTCCGGGAATTGCCACCAACTCCTGTTCCCCTTCTGTATCGGTCGTAGGCATAGATCCAATTAGTCCCCACGTATATGGATGACGTGGATCATAGAAGATTTCATCGACAGTTCCGGACTCTACGATTTGTCCCCCGTACATGACTGCAACACGATCGGCTACATTTGCAACGACACCAAGGTCATGGGTGATAAAGATGATCGAAGTTTCGATTTTTGTTTGCAGATCCTTCATCAATTCAAGGATCTGTGCTTGAATTGTAACGTCGAGTGCAGTGGTCGGTTCATCTGCAATGAGAATTTTAGGGTTGCAAGCTAACGCAATTGCAATTACCACACGCTGACGCTGCCCACCCGAGAATTGATGCGGGTATTGTTTAATTCTTGCTTCCGGACTTGGCAGTCCTACTAATTTCAATAACTCTATTGCTCTCTTTCTAGCATCACTTTTGCTCATGTTCTGGTGTTTAACAAGAGGTTCCATGATTTGTTTTCCGATTGTCATAGTAGGATTCAAGGACGTCATAGGATCCTGAAATATCATCGAGATATCCTTACCCCTTACCTTTTCCATCGCTTTTTCAGAAAGTGTGGCAAGGTCCCGGCCTTCAAATTTAATTTCGCCATCTTTTATGAATCCAGGTGGATTTGGAATTAATCTCATAACAGCTTTCGTCGTAACCGACTTACCGGAACCCGATTCACCAACGATGGCAAGTGTTTCCCCTTTGTCCAGGTGGAAATCCACACCGCGGACAGCTTTTACTTCTCCTCCATGCGTATTGAAGGAGACATGAAGATTGTTAACTTCTAGTATTCTCTTTGACATATTTTCTTATCTCCCTTCCATTACTTACGCATTTTCGGATCGAGTGCATCTCTCAGACCGTCTGCCATCAGGTTAAAGCTCAAGATAACCAACGAGATAACAACAGATGGAACAAGCATCATATGCGGGAATGATTGGATCGACTTATAACCGTCGTTTACCAATGATCCCAATGAAGCTTTAGGCGGTGCGATACCCAACCCGATAAAGCTTAAGAATGCTTCAGTATAAATTGCACCAGGAACTGTGAACATCGTGGTGATGATGACAGGTCCCATTACGTTTGGAAGTAAATGTTTGAAAATCAGTCGATTACTGCTTGCTCCCAAAGTACGGGATGCAAGGACGAATTCCTGATTCTTCAGTTGTAATACCTGGCCGCGGACAATCCTCGCCATAGTTGTCCAACCGGTTATGACCATCGCCATTGTAATCGAGAAGATCCCTGGTTCAAAGACCAAGATAAATAGAATGACAACAATCAAGTTTGGAATCCCGACAAGGATTTCAATGATACGCTGCATGATGTCATCTACTTTTCCTCCATAGTAACCGGAGATGCCCCCATAGGAAATACCGATTAAGAAATCAATGAAAGCTGCAAGAATACCAATATATAAAGATATCCTTGTACCGCTCCATGTTCTGGTCCAAAGGTCTCGTCCCAAATCATCTGTACCGAACCAGTAATTTTCTTCTACTTGTCTTGATTCGTAAACATCAAACCCATCAGCATCCTTACCGTCAAACGGAAGCCAGCTGATTCCTGAAAGCGCTTCAATTTTAGGCGGGAGTTTTGCATGACGGATTTCTTGATCACTGAATTTATGGTCATTCATTCCAGGTCCAAATATGGCAAAAAATGCAACTATCAGCATGATGACGATCCCAATCATTGCACCCCTGCTTTTTCGGAGTCTAATCCATGCGTCCTGCCAAAAGTTCAGAGTGGGACGCGAGATTTTTTCTGCTTCTTCCTCATTAGCTTTTTGCTGCTGGAAGAGTTCTGGACTAAGCTGTTCTAATTTTCGTTTATTTGTTTCCATTATTTCTTCCCTCCAGCCAAACGAATACGCGGGTCGATAATTCCATACATAATATCCACTAAGAAGATGACCGCAATCAATAATGCACTATAGAATAAAGTCACACCCATTATGACTGTATAGTCATTCATTTCAATCGAACGAACGAATTGATCCCCCAAACCTGGGACAGCGAAAATACGCTCGATAACAAGTGTTCCTGTCATAATGCTTACAGTCATTGGGCCTAAAATCGTGATGATAGGTATCATCGCATTCCGGACCGCGTGCTTTACGACAGTTCCAGTCTTCGATATCCCCTTTGCTTTGGCAAGCAGGATATAATCTGAACCAAGGATTTCAAGCATTTCAGTTCGCATAAAACGTGCAATCGTTGCCACAACACCTACCGTTAATGCCAATGTAGGTAAAACGGTGTGCTTATACTCTCCCCACAGTGCTACAGGGAACCATTCAAGCTTAACCCCAACATAGTATTGGAGAAGTCCTGCAAATACGAATGAAGGGATCGAAATCCCCAGTACTGCCAGGAAGGTTGAACCGTAATCCCACACAGTATTATGTTTGATTGCTGCAATGATACCAACTAGTAACCCGACAATTGTTCCTAATACGATTGATTGGAAACCGAGAAGTGCGGAAGGACCAATACGTTCCCCGATCATTTGTGTAACCGGACGGTTGTCGTACTGGAAAGATAATCCCAAATCACCTTGTGCAAGTCCAGCCATGTAGTTTACGTACTGCACAGGTAGCGGGTCATTCAGACCGTATTTATCCAAGATGATTTGCTGTTGTTCCGGAGACAGCCTTTCTTGATTTTGTAGTGGAGATCCAGGAAGGAGCTTCATCAGAAAGAAAGTAGCGGTAGCAATGATAACCAAAGTGATGATCATATAAACGAGTCGTTGAATTGTATATCTGACCATTCTTTAGCCCCCCTTTTTGTCTATTTTTTCAATACATAATATATTATATAGTTATTCGACAAATTTTCAATCTATTTTTACTTTTTAGATTTTTTTCGACATTCAGTGGAAAAGGAGAGCGTATGCCCATGCATACACTCTCCCTTTTCAGTTTGTCATTGAGCTATTAATTACTCAACTGAAGCCCACTTGTAAGAGTTATCAGCACCAAATGAATGGCGAAGGATACCTTTAACATATGGACGCTCTAGGTAAGAAGTACCGTTCTGGTACATCGGGCTGATCGCTTGATCTTCGAAAAGGATTTTCTCTGCGTCGATCATAGCCTGCCAGCGAGCTTCAAGATCACTTGCAAGTTCACCCTTAGCTTTTTCAACTAGCTCATCATATTTTTCGTTAGAGTAAGCCATTTGGTTATGAGCTCCATCTGTAACGAACATGTCGATGAATGTCATCGGATCTGGATAGTCAGGACCCCATCCAGCGAATGAGAAGTCATATTGACCTTTTGATTCTAAATCAAGCTTTTGCTTGAACGGCTGTGCTTTGATTGAAACAGTCAAACCTTCAAGGTTTGTTTCAAGCTGTTCTTTAATGAACTCACCGATTTTCTTAGAGCTTTCAGAATCATAGTTTAGTAGTTCCAGCTCAACAGAATCTTTACCAAGCTCTTCTTTCGCCTTAGCCCAGTATTCTTTTGCTTTCTCAACATCGTAACCGCCGAAATCTCCGACAGTTTCACGGTACTCAGCACCATCTGGACCAGAAACGAAGTCTTTTGGTACCAGGTAGTAAGCAGGGATTGAACCGTTGTTCATAAGAACGTCGACCATACCTTGCTTGTCATATGCAGCATCGATTGCTTTACGAGCGTTTACGTTAGCCAATACTTCGTTCTTCTGGTTCAGACGAAGGAAATATACAGCAGTATCCGCACGTGTTTTGAAGTTAGGATCATCTTTGTACTTGTCAACAAATTCAGCTGAAAGACCAGTTACGTCAGCTTTTTCAGTTTCATAAAGGTTAACTGCAGTTGCAGTATCTTTAACGATGTTGAAGTTAACTTCTTTCAACTTCACAGTATCTTTATCCCAGTAGTTATCATTCTTGGATAATTTGAAGCTTTGTTCGTGCTTCCACTCAGAAAGTGTGAAAGGACCATTGTATAATGTGTTACCCGCTTCAAGACCATATTGATCGCCTTGTTCTTCAACGAATTTTTGGTTTTGAGGATAGAAAGTTGCGAATGAAAGTAATGCTTCGAAGTAAGGTACAGGACCTTCAAGCTGTACTTCCAACGTTTTGTCATCAACGGCTTTAACACCTAATTCTTCAACCGGAACTTCACCAGCGTTCACTTTTGCAGCGTTTTTGATATCGTACATGATGTACGCATACTCTGCACCAGTGTCAGGGTTTAAAGCTTTTTGCCAAGCGTAAACGAAGTCGTTAGCCGTAACAGGCTCTCCGTTTGACCAGTTAGCATCACGGAGCTTGAATGTGTAAGTTAATCCATCTTCACTCTTCTCCATGTTTTCAGCCATACCAGGCTTCGCTTCGTCGTTCTCACCTAAACGGTAAAGACCTTCGAATACGTTGTTCATTACGTTGAATGAAACAGAGTCAGTTGCCAGTGTAGAGTCCATTGATGGGATCTCAGAACTCTCAAGCAGGTTAAGAACTTGTTCCTTACCTTCAGCAGGCTTGTCGCCGCCTTTTTCACCTGAATCTCCTCCTTTAGCATCGTCATTGCCGCCGCAAGCAGCAAGGAACGTGCTAAGAGCCAGAAGAAGAACCAGCAAGAATGAAAACTTTTTCTTCATCTTGAAATTGACCTCCTCGTAAATCTCATATTTATTTATCTTCTAATTTTCAGAAGATTTGTTACTTATTATACATGATAGAGATATTTTTGCAATATTAATTTAACAGTTTTTTTGCAAAATTATCAGATTAGTAGGTCATATGTTAGTAAAACCTTGATATATTAAGGTTTTAACCATCATTCTTAGGGTGTTTGTCCTATTACAATTGTTACAATAAACCGTTTTTGTCTATCTGCAATCTTTACATATCTTAAATAGATTAAAAGTTTCATCTATTATATTTATAAAGGGTTCTGTTTCTTTATTAAATTTGCGCAACCTGAGAGTCCAATAGCAGATGTTGTCAGGATTCTAATAATCGGCTGATTGTGCGCTATTCAGAGATGAATGTATATCAAGGGAATACACAATCCGCCAGAATGTATATATATGAATCCAATTGAAATCACCGATGGGCTTCGTGTATACTTTCTATAAAAAAGGAATAAAGGAGTATTATGAAACGTATAGTTAATATTTATTTGATTGCAGTTATCATCTTGATCGCTTCCCTCACTGTCTCACTGGCTAAAGGTGATACATACATGCTCTCCTTTATAAACAGCTTGTTTATTGCCGGAATTATTTATTTCATTGCCGGGGCCTTCTTATATATCTTTCAGAAAGGTTTTTTCAACGGAATTATTTATTCACTGAAAAGATTCCGGAGAAGCACAACCCAGGGCAAGTACGTCTCTCAATTCGATGATCTTGATGACACAAAGGAAGCCCACGTGGAACTTTCAGTGATCAGGTCATACCGGGTAACCCGATCCCTTCTTGGTATAGGTGGTATTCTCCTTATCATTTCGTTGGCGTTGTCCTATCTCCTGTATACTTGAATTGAAGGAATGGATTCACTATAATAGTGGTATCAATAAATTCTGGCGTTGATAAAGAATAGTACCTATTAAATGATTCCAAGAGAGCTTGTGGCCGGTGTGAACAAGTAATCATTTTTTAGGGAATGGACTTTTGAGCCTTATTTGTGAAATGCACTTGCAGATTAGCGAATAACGGGTTTGTCCCACGTTACAGGGGCTTCATGCAAACTGCATGGACTAAGCTGACTCATCATAATGAGTACTTAGGGTGGCACCGCGGATATCATCCCATTCGTCCCTATATTAAAAGGACGAGTGGGTTTTTATTTTGTTTAAATATAGGAGGAAAATGAAATGCAGACAATTTTCAGCGGAATACAGCCGAGCGGAACGATTACGCTTGGTAACTATATCGGGGCGATGAAGCAGTTCACCGAATTACAGAATGAATATAACTGCTACTTCTGCGTCGTCGATCAGCACGCCATTACAGTTCAGCAGGACAAAGCGGAGCTTCGCAAAAATATCAAAAGCCTTGCTGCCCTTTACATCGCATGCGGAATCGATCCGGAGAAATCCACATTATTCATTCAATCGGAAGTACCTGCCCACGCGCAGGCGGGATGGATCCTTCAGTGTGTGACGTATATAGGTGAACTTGAGCGAATGACACAGTTCAAGGATAAATCTCATGGAAAGGAAGCCGTTTCTGCCGGCCTCTTGACCTACCCGCCTTTGATGGCTGCGGATATCCTGCTGTACGGAACAAACCTGGTGCCGGTCGGGGAAGATCAAAAACAACATCTTGAATTGACACGTAACCTTGCAGAGCGCTTCAATAATAAATACAATGACATCTTTACCATCCCTGAAGTGCGCATCCCGAAAGTCGGCGCCCGCGTCATGTCGCTTCAGGACCCGGTAAAGAAAATGAGTAAATCAGATGCCAATCAAAAATCCTTCATCACGCTCCTCGATGATCCAAAACAGATCGAGAAAAAAATCAAAAGCGCGGTGACTGATTCAGACGGTATCGTGAAGTATGACAAAGAGAATAAACCAGGTGTTTCTAACCTGCTGTCCATTTATTCTATCCTTGAAGGCACTACAATAGAAGAACTGGAGCATAAATATGACGGTAAAGGATACGGTGAATTCAAAAGCGACTTGGCTCAAGTTGTCGTTAACACCATTAAGCCCATTCAGGACCGGTATAATGAATTGATCGACTCTGATGAATTAGATGACATTCTCGACCGCGGTGCTGAAAAAGCAAACCGTGCAGCGGGCAAGATGCTGAAGAAAATGGAACGAGCCATGGGACTTGGCCGAAAAGAACGAAAGAGAAAATGATGGATGATGTGCCGGGGCTTGATATCAAGCTCCGGTTTTTTTGCATAAAAAAACCTTAAGCCTGCTGCAGACTTAAGGTCCCTACATTCAATTCACTTTTGGCCTGTTTTCAACTTCCCATAACTTCTCGAAAAACGGCTGCCCTTTTATCATATTTTCACATAGGGTCAGGTGCTTGTCCGACCATCCGTATTTTGTTTCTTCATATAACATGTTCCATACGTCTTCAAACTCCATGTGCTGAATGACCCGGTATTGTTCAGGTGCCCATTCCGTATACCAATATCGGATTTCGGCAGTATTATTCGAACTATGGAGCTGATCAAGCGCCATGAATAGGAGCTGTTTCAACTGTCTTTCCTTCCTTGTCAGTCCGTTCATCACTAATGGACTCGGGGAAAGGATATGATAGTTGTGCTCGGGTTTCGGTTCCTGATCCACTGAGTATGAAAGGGATTCATGACCTTCCACCATTTCATAAACCAGCTGCTCCTGCCTCGGTATTAGTCTGCTCTTTCGGATCGGCACGTTATATCCAATCGTATCAATCGCCATTATGCCTGTCCCATCTGTGACTATAAAGCAATAATCAAGCTGAATCCGCTCATGGTTCTTTCTTAAATATGCCTTTTGATACACATCATTCAGCAGTTGTTGAGGTAATTCTGATAAATCATTCTCGATGTAGTGAAAAAGTGCAGTATCCACCTTCATTAAAGGGACTTGATCTAACAACTCAATGACATCTTCTTTTCTCCATTCGTGAAAATGACACACATTGTAGCCATTTTCTTCGCCTTCGAACCAATTTACCCATACATCATGAAGATATAACATGATTGACCCCTCGCTTTGCTACAATCTTATTTGTCAATCAGTATAGGCAGAACGGAGTAAAAATATTCCTGATTCAACACCTTTTATAGATAGTCGTTATTTTTCCTGCGAGGCAGGTAGATCGTTACGGTAATGATGAGAATCCCGACCAGGAAAAGATAACATTCTACCCGTGTGCTTATAAATAATAAATATTCGATTATTGTCATACCTGTTGTAAGCAGGTTCAGATAGATAATCAGGCTCACCCCGCCGGAAACGGCCAGTCCAAAACCAATAAACAATATGAACATACGAAACACCATACCTTCCGCCTCTACCCTCGTTTTTTGCTTGTCCTTTTATACTATAGTTTATGTCCTTCAGGGTGATATATGACGAAAACGGGTGTCTGTCTGAATCCGAGTCTCAACCCTTCTTATCGGGCAGGAAGTAGGAAGACGGCTTCCCCAGGAAGAGCTTTGTCACAAACTTATTATTTTTACGTGCTTTTTCCACCAGATAATAGCCTGCGGCATATCCAAGCATTTTCGGATATCCTTTCTGGCCGAGGAGCAATTGATCGTGCAGCGGGTTAGCCCTCGTGATATCAACATTCGGCCCTATCCATTTATCATAATAATTAGAAAGTTCTTTATCATCGTAAGCTTTCGTCCATGAAGCAACATATTCATATCCGCAATACTCCCGCACGGCATGCTCCGCCAGTCCTTCAAATATGATGGAATCCAAAAGGGTATAATCTTCATCTTTTTTGTTCATTCTGTCCATCCTTACACAATGATGATACTCATGAACAAATAACGATTCATATTCTTTCAGGTCTTCCTGTTCAGTCACAAATAAATATATTTCATCCTTGAAACACACTCCCGACTTCTTCATGGATGATTGAAAAAGGCCTCTTTTTTCCTGGACAGGCAAGAGATAAACAGGCACATCGGGGCCATTCCATCTATTTCTGTATACTTTTTCAATTTTCATAAACAAATCCCACAGTTTATTTTTCTTCATCGCTTCATAAATCATTTTGGCTCCTGCTGACGGCCGGTACATTCCATGCTTCATAAGATATTGGTACAAAGATTCATTATCGTCAGATTTCCCCTGCTTCGTCTTTTTTAAATAATTTATCGGATGATCCAGTGAATCCTCTAGCCATTCATCAGTCGGGGCGATTGTCACATTCATCCCTCTTTCTCTTTTTTTAAGATGTATATGTAGAAAAAGAGATTTTAGAAACAACGCAAAGCTGAACAATTGCCATTAAAAAAAGCGCACGGGGATCCCGTACGCTTATTGTATCGTCATGTTAATTTTTATATTTCTTGAAGACAAGTGTTGCATTGTGTCCGCCGAATCCCAGCGAGTTGCTCATCGCCACATTCACTTCACGTTTTCTCGCTTCATTTGCCACATAGTCCAGATCGCAGTCCGGATCAGGCGTGTCCAGGTTAATTGTCGGTGGAAGCATGCTGTCTTTCATTGCCAATACGGTAAAGATCGCTTCGACTCCACCGGCAGCACCCAGCAAGTGCCCCGTCATTGATTTGGTGGAACTCATCGCAAGCTTATAGGCATGTTCACCAAAAACTTCTTTGACTGCCATTGTTTCATATTTATCATTATAAGGAGTACTTGTTCCGTGAGCATTGATATAATCAAGCTCTTCCGGACGAACCCCTCCATCTTCAAGGGCCATTTTCATCGCTCTTGCGCCGCCTTCCCCTGCCGGTGCAGGTGCAGTGATATGATAGGCATCACCCGTGCTACCATAGCCCGTCACTTCAGCATAAATGGTTGCGCCGCGTTTCAAGGCATGTTCCAGTTCCTCCAATACGACAACCCCAGCCCCTTCTCCCATTACGAATCCGTCACGGTTCGCATCGAATGGACGTGAAGCCTTTTCGGGATCTGTGTTGGTTGACAGTGCTGTATTGGCACAGAATCCTGCAACAGACATTTTGGTGATCGGTGCTTCCGCTCCGCCGGAAATCATGACGTCTGCATCTCCGCGCTGAATGACCTTGAAAGCATCACCGATGGAGTTTGTACCCGTTGCACAAGCGGTAACCGTACAAGAGTTGACTCCTTTAGCACCGAGCATGATAGAAACTTGGCCGGTTGCCATATCGGGTATGATCATTGGAACGAAGAACGGACTTACTCTCCGGTATCCGCGCTTTTGAAATGTTTCGTACTGGTTTTCAAATGTTTCCATTCCGCCGATTCCCGATCCGATCCATACCCCTACCCGATGAGCATTTTCATCGTTGATTTCCAGATTTGCATCTTTGACTGCCATCATGGAAGCTGCAACCGCATAGTGGGTGAATCGGTCCATCTTACGGGCTTCTTTACGTTCTACATATTGTTCGATATCAAAATCCTTCAATTCCGCTGCTACTTTCGCAGGATAATCATCGGCATTCAGCCTGGTTAACGGTCCGATACCCGTCTTTCCTTCCAGAATACCGCTCCAGGTCGATTGTACATCATTCCCTAATGGTGTAACCGCACCTAAACCAGTAATGACAACACGTTTTTTACTCATTCGATCCATCTCCTTTAGAAACAATTTATAGAAGAATTACATTTTATTTACCCCAGCGCATGACGATCGCGCCCCAGGTGAGGCCGCCGCCGAATCCTACCATGACTACTACATCGCCTTCCTTGACTCTTCCATCCTGTAGATCTTCAACTAAAGAAACCGGAATGGAGGCAGCTGATGTATTGCCGTATTTATTAACCGTTTTGGACATTTTTTCAACCGGAAGTTCCAGACGCTGCCTTGCAGCTTCCATGATCCTGATGTTTGCCTGATGAGGAATCAGGAAGTCTACATCTTCTTTCTTCAAGCCAGCTTTTTCAATGACATTCACACTGGATTCACCCATTTGGCGAACAGCGAATTTGAACACTTCCCTGCCGTTCATCACAATGTTTTCTTCCTGATACAAGTGTTTCGCTCCTGAACCATCCGCCCCTAGTTCGAAGGCAAGAATCCCTTTTCCATCAGGAACTTGACCGAGTACCGCAGCTCCTGCTGCATCACCGAACAGCACAGCTGTATTTCGATCGTCCCAATCAGTAATCTTTGAGAGCTTTTCCACTCCTACTACCAGAACGTTCTTGTAAGCACCATTATCGATGAATTGTTTTGCCGTGATCATCCCATACATGAAACCTGCACATGCTGCACTGATATCCATCGCTGCAGCTTTCTTCGCTCCCAGTCTTTCCTGAAGGAGGCAGGCAACCGAAGGGAAAGGCTGATCCGGAGTTACGGTGGCAACGAGGATTAAGTCCAGCTCTTCAGGTGAGATCTCAGCATCCGCAATCGCCTTCATTGCTGCCCCGTAAGCCATGTCTGAAGTATCTGTGTCTTCACCAGCTACGCGCCTTTCTTCAATTCCTGTCCGGGTCCGGATCCATTCATCCGAAGTATCAACCATTTTTTCCAAGTCAGCGTTTGTTAAAACTTTTTCTGGAAGGTAACGCCCAATTCCGATTATTCCTGTATTCATACTGGCATCCCCTGCTTTCTTATATTTTCTTACTCCCTATACTATAAGTTTATTATCAATTATTATGACTTGGTACTAATTTTAACGAATATTGATTCTTTGTGCAATATATTTTGTTTTCCCTAATAAAAAGACCGCTCGATATGAGCGGCTTTTTTATTATCCTTGATCGTTATGTAATGCATCTCTTTTCCCTAATTCATATGCTTCTCCCATTACCTGGGTGAACAGGGTCATGAAGGGCTGGATCATTTCCGGGGATAATTCGATGCCTGCCTCATCAAGTGTCTGTTTTGCTTGGGGTAAGTACTTCATTGCGATCTGCATAAATTCCATTGATTTGTCCTGGTTCATTGGTTTGCTTCCTTTCCGTTTGGTAATTTTCCTGTTTCGATATAGTTTTTGACTTGCTGATTGATGGACTTTTGAAAATCCTTTGATATCAGGGGACTGAATTTACCTAATGAAACGGCTCCATCTTTAAAGTCAAATTCGAGGACCCCTGAAGATAGGTCACCCTCGGCAACCTTATCGGCTACCAGTTCATACAGCTTATCCGCATGCTGCACCGTACTTGTTAGTACAGTTGATTCACCAAGGTCAGATTGATCGGATACATATCCGATTGCAAATAATCCTTCCTCTTTCAGTTCTTCGATAACAGCTACATTATAGCCGTCCCCGGCAGGATATACAACATCGGCATCCTTCTTCACGAGCGAATCCAACCGCTCAAGCGCCCTTTCTTTGTCATCCCAGTGATTTGTGTATTCAACAATCACTTCAATGTCTTTATTCTGGTGTTTAGCGCCGTCAACAAACCCTTGTACTTCAGGCTGCCAGTCAAAGGCGGCGATCACACCGATTTTATTCGTCTTGGAATGGTGGGCCGCTGTCATCCCCCCGAAAAATCCCATCGAATACCCTTTGAACGCTAAACTGGTTGTATTTTTTTCAGTTGCCTCTCCATTAAAACTGACAAAATGGATATCGGGATACTCTTTGGCTGTACGGTTAAAAACATCAGCATATTCACTTCCATGTCCAAAAACAAGGTTGACGCCGTCTTGATCGTATTGCTTGATCGCCTGTTCGATTGATGTATCATTGTTCATGCTCTCTTTATAAAATACGTCTACATCGTGTTTTGATTGTATTTTCAATAATCCTTTGTAGCCTTTTGTTCCCCAAACACCATCATTAACGGTTTCCGGGACTAAGAGACCTACATTATCCAATTCATCGGATACATTCTCTTTCATGCATCCGCTCAAGCAAAGTACTAAAATAGCGAGAATAAAAAAGGTTCGTTTCTTTCTCATGTGCAGCAACTCCTTTAAAGCCAATGCAGCGCTGATAAAAAGTATCATTAGAAAAATATTACACCAATATGTCCATTTTACCTCCATCCGTATCCATATAAAAGAAAAACTTTTCTCATTCATTCTTTCAGAAAGAGTTCATCACTAATTTCTGCTCTTTCAATATGGATTCATGACATTTGGAGGGATGGACAATGATGGGTTTCCCTATCATGGACCGTTCTTTCTCAATAGGAGCAAAGGGATCTTCAGTTATATAGGAAAGAGCTTCTTCCCAGCTGTTTTCAGAAAGGGATCTTAAAGAAAAAGTCCCCTGCCTTCCTGAATGTTTCAGGATGGAAATCGCTGCATCTTTCACATATATTGCACCGCTTGGATCATCCTCGTACTTGCTTTCGTTTTCTCTTTTCCCCTCCAGGAGCTGTGCAAATAAGAATTGCGATGGCTGATGGCCCCCATACAGTGTAGGCAGATAAAAAGTGGCGGAAGCTGCATCACTGGAATTGCTGCCGATATTCCTTTCTGTTTGATTCGGGAAAATCCGCACGATTTCCGGAATTCCGTCTTCACCACTCTTGATATTACCGATTACAGATGGGGAAAGGCATTGCAGACTCCTGCCTCCGACTTGGTCATAATAAGGGAGAAACAGCCTGCATTCAATCGGCAGTTCCCGATCCCACTTTTCTACAGGAACATATTGAATGTTAGCGTTTCTCCCGATTTCCATCCATTTATCCCCTGTGTCCACCTCATCATCCACAGCTGTTACAGTCCACCCTTTTTCCAGAAGTGCCCGGCAGAGTTCAAATCCCAAATACTGCTGTGCAGCAAATACAACTGCATGATTCAAATCACTCACTCCTAATCAAGACTATAGTACTTTCTCATGTAAAGAGAAGTAAGAGGCGAATTTCATTCCAAGTGAATCTCTCTTTTCTGGTACAACGTAAAAGAGATCAGTTGACAACCCTTTCTCTAAACGATGTTTATATATATCTTTTATGAGTGAGAATTGATTTTTATAACGATTAACATTATAGGATTGAATGATATAAAGGGGAATGGGGCTGTCCTTAAATGCTGCATTATCATGGTTGGATGGTATGAGCAGCTGTTCATAGTCCTCTTCTTTTATCCCACGAGAAGCCGTTAATTCTTTGAGAAGCTTTTTATAGAAAAATTTTTGTTCTTTTTCATGCTTGATCAGTTCGTAAATAGAAAGACAGGGTGTAAGCATGACCACTCCTCTTATTTCCTTTTCCATTCTGGGATAGAGTTCTTTGAAGACGAGGGCGCCCATCCCTTCTGCAAGAATATGAATCTTGCTGTTGATGATTTCACGCCTTTTTACATATTCGTACAGCCTGCCCGCTAATTCTACTGCCTGTTCGCTTCCCCAATTAGCTCCATAAAGGTTGCTGTAAAAAACAATATACCCTTTTGCCGTTAAATCTCTTATCCATTTTTTCCTGGCTTCGTGCTGATCCCAAAAGCTCGTTTTATGATCGACGTAATGATGGTGGTCACCGAGAATCATTATGGCAAATCCGTTTGGCCTTTCAGGATAATGAATCCTGCACCACTCTTGATCTAACTTAAACAATCGCTGATTCATCGGAATTCTCCTTTTACATAGTGAGTCATTACATGGTATGTAAAGATAAAATTTATGAAAGGAAGTTCGCCTATTTCAAAGGAAAAATACAAACAAGTTATTTGCTGACGGGAAGCGGATGACAGGGGTTACATTTTCACATATTCGTCATTTATTATTCTAAATAGGTGTGGTATGATAAAAAAGATTGAAAATGGTGGCAACCCATATACATATGGATGAATATAGAGGAATGAGGTGACTGGCGTGAAATTTTTCTGGACATTTTTCTGGGCGTTTTTGTTGACTCAGATGTTAAATTACGTTGTTAGTTCAATGAATGGATTATCATTTCATTTTATGACAGGTTTGGTATTATCAGTTGTAATCACAGTTTTACTATTTGTGATGACTTTGATCATCCCGAACGATCCTGTAGAAGATCATCATTAAAAAGCAGCCTTTTTGGGGCTGCTTTTTATATTTCATCTTTATTCTGCTGGATATGCAATTACAGTAAGCTCATTCTTAACCGGATACCGATAGTGTCAGCCCCTGGTCATCTGCATCAATGATGACTTCTTTGTTTGCCCCGATGCTGCCTGCGATCATTTCCCTTGCGAGTTTGGTTTCAACTTCCCTTTGGAGATAGCGTTTTAACGGGCGCGCTCCGTAGACGGGGTCGTAAGCGGATTCTGCAATGAATCCCTTCGCTTTATCTGTCAGATTAATGGTTATTTGCTGTTCCTCAACGCGGGACTGTAATTCTGTGAGAAGCTTTTCGATGATGCCTTTTACATTTTCGATGCTGAGCGGCTTGAATAGTATGATATCATCCACACGGTTCAGGAATTCCGGCCTGAACGAGCTTCGGAGCTGCTTCATGACTAAATCCTTTGTATCTTCATCTATTTCTTCCTGCCCTTTATTTCTTTCCAGCAAGTGTGAGGAGCCTATATTTGAAGTCATGATGATGACAGTGTTCTTACAATCGACGGTTCTGCCTTGTGAATCGGTTATGCGTCCGTCATCAAGCATTTGCAGTAAAATATTGAACACTTCCGGATGGGCCTTTTCGATTTCATCCAGCAGGATGACCGAGTAAGGCTTCCTTCTGATGGCTTCAGTCAACTGGCCGCCTTCTTCATAACCGACATAACCGGGAGGGGCACCGACCAGTCTTGATACTGCGTGCTTCTCCATATATTCAGACATATCAATGCGGATCATCTGCTCTTCACTGTCAAACAGGGTATGGGCAAGGGTCTTTCCAAGCTCTGTTTTCCCGACTCCGGTCGGTCCTAGGAAGATGAAAGAGCCGATCGGCCGGTTTGGATCCTTGATTCCGGCTCTAGCACGGATAACCGCATCACTGACAAGCTCGACTGCTTCATCCTGGCCGATGACGCGTTCATGCAGTATTTTTTCCAGTTTAAGGAGTTTTTCCCTTTCCCCTTCCACCAGTTTGGTTATAGGGATCCCCGTCCATCTGGCTACTATGTTTGCGACTTCTTCTTCCGTCACTTCTTCTCTCAGGAGCCTGCCTTCCTGTTCTTCCATCATTTCCTGCTCAACAGTTTGCAGTTCCTTTTCCATGGCTGGTATCTTTCCATGACGCAGTTCTGCTGCCCTGTTTAAGTCATAATCGCTTTCCGCCTCTTCCAACTGCCGTCTAAGCTTCTCCAGCTCTTCCCTCTTCTCCTGGACAATCCCAATGCTTTCTTTTTCTTTTAACCACTTAAGCTTCATCCCATCGGCTTTTTCTTTCAGATTGCTTAACTCTTCTCTGATACGTGCAAGGCGTTCCTTGCTTTGTTCATCTTTTTCCTTTGTCAACGCTGCTTCCTCGATTTCCAGCTGCATGACTTTCCTTGTCACTTCATCAAGCTCGGTTGGCATCGAATCTATTTCAGTCCTGATCATGGCACATGCTTCATCAACGAGGTCTATTGCTTTATCTGGAAGGAAGCGATCGGAAATGTACCTGTCCGACAATTTTGCCGCTGCAACGATTGCCCGATCGTGGATATTGACTCCATGGTGAATTTCGAATCTTTCCTTTAACCCCCTCAGGATAGACACGGTGTCTTCCACATCCGGCTCCTGTACCATCACTTGTTGAAAACGCCGTTCAAGCGCCGGATCTTTTTCGATGTATTTTCGGTATTCGTTCAATGTTGTGGCCCCGATACAGTGGAGTTCCCCCCTTGCAAGCATAGGCTTCAAAATGTTGCCGGCATCCATGGCACCTTCTGTTTTTCCAGCCCCTACAATCGTGTGCAGTTCATCGATGAATAAAAGGATCCTTCCTTCGCTTTTCTTCACTTCCGTCAGGACCGCTTTTAGTCTTTCTTCGAATTCTCCGCGGAATTTTGCACCGGCGACGAGTGAACTCATATCAAGTTCAAAAATAGTTTTATCCTTCAGCCCCTCAGGAACGTCCTTTCTGACAATCCTCTGGGCAAGTCCTTCGACGATGGCTGTTTTTCCTACACCCGGTTCTCCGATCAAAACAGGATTGTTTTTTGTTTTTCTCGAAAGGATGCGGATCACATGGCGGATCTCACTGTCCCGGCCGATGACGGGATCTAGCTTACCGGATTTGACTTCCGCTACAAGATCCCTTCCATATTTTTTCAGAGCTTCATATGTAACTTCAGGATTTTGTGTACTCACCTTTTTTCCCCCTCTTACGGAAGTGATGATTTCTGAAAGCTTATCTTTGTTTATACCTCTTTCTTTCATATATACAGTGATGGCATGATCCCTTTGTTGGGACAGTGCGAGGATCAAGTGCTCAATGGATAAGAAATCATCCTCCCACTTTTTTTGAACTATTTCACTGTCTTGTAAAAGGCGGTTCAATTCACTTGATATATAGTTGCCATACTGGACCCCGCTTCCCTCAACCTCAGGGATGCCCTTAAGCTGCTTATCCAGGAAATCATTTAAATCCGCCGACCTTACCCCTGCCTTTTCATATATGGAGGGAAGCAGGCCTTCCCCCGTTTGGTTCAGCGCTTTCCATAAGTGTAAAATCCGTATCTCAGTGTGCTTATACTCTTTTGCGAGCTGCCCTGCAGAAGCAAGGCCTTCTTGAATGCTGTGTGTCATGGATTCATAATTCATCTTTAAACACCTCTATTGACCTTCATTGACCTTTGTACCTATTATATATCCTATCCACAAAAAAGAAAAAGAACAAGGATGACCGGTTGAAAGGAAAATGTAGTATGTTCATTCCCTTTATATCAAAACGGTAATCCTTGCTCCTGGCCTGTCGTTATGGTTTTCTCATATATGTCCAATGGCGGTTGTGGTTGGAGTTCTCAGGAAACCGGTCTCCCGCTTTCATTTTTAGCTTTTGAGGATTGTTTACATTGCTGCCGGTTTCACCAATTTCGATATAGATCCCATTGTTCGGAGCTTTTTCTCCGCCCCTGAAATGTCTTGGTTGTCCCATTCATGATACCTCCTCGTTTTGAAGCATCGCTTCTTTCTTATTTTCTTCATAGGGAGATGGTTCATGCATGCCATTTGGAGGTAACCATTAGATTACGGTTTGGTTAACATTCGGAAAAAGTCTTTACAGTTTGTACCTGTTTGGTGTTAAATAAAAAAATGTGGAGAAATAAGGCTTGGAGGATATACAATGGATTTTTATACGATAGTGAAATACTTATTCTTAGGGATTTTCCAGGGTTTTACTGAACCTATCCCGATTTCATCAAGCGGGCATCTCGTACTCGCCCAGCACTTCCTGGGCATTGAAGAACCAGGACTGACTTTTGAAATATTGGTGAATACTGCATCTCTCTTCGCAGTTCTTTTAGTATATCGCGAAGATATTTGGCGTTTGATTGTAAATGGTTTAGGCTACTTTAAAGAAAAAACACCGGAGAACAAACGCGATTTTCATTTTATCGTGTACTTGATCATCGGTACGATTCCAGCAGGTGTGATCGGAATCGTTTTCGGCGATGTGATTGAGGAGCATCTATCTTCTGTTGTGACGATAGGAATCACTCTCATTATTACCGGGACTGCGCTGTGGCTCATCCGTAACCTTCGCGGGAGTAAAAATGACGGAGACTTGAACGTGAAGGATGCCTTGATCATCGGTCTTGCGCAGGCAGTCGCACTGATTCCGGGAATCAGCCGTTCCGGTGCAACAATTGTTGCCGCAATGGCCCGCGGAATGAAAGCAGAGACAGCTTTACGCTATTCGTTCCTTTTATACATCCCTGTCAGCTTTGGAGTGATGCTGCTTGGCATCAAGGATCTGATTGAAGTTCCGCCTGCAGCATCGATGACCGTTCCTTACGTGCTGGCATTCCTGGGATCATTGATTGCTTCGTATTTTTCATTGAAATGGTTCATGAATATTATGGTCAGAGGAAACCTGAAATATTTTGCTTTTTATTGCTTGATCGTCGGGTTACTCGTTGTGATTTTTATTTAAAATTGAAAAAAGCCCCTTTTCAATCGATATTGAAAAGGGGCTTTTTTATGATCATGTGATACCCAGAGCGATTTTCGCATAGCGTGACATTTTGTCTTTGCTCCATGGCGGATTCCAGACGATATCTACTTCTGTTTCTTTCACTTCAGGGATATCGCTTAAAGCGGTCTTGACTTGGTCTACGATCGTTCCGGCCAGCGGGCAGCCCATTGACGTTAGTGTCATGGTAACGGTCGCTTTACCTTCTTCATCTAGATCGACATCATATACCAATCCTAAATTGACGATATCTATTCCCAGTTCAGGGTCGACAACTTGTTCAAGTGCACCCATTAAATTATCTTTAAGATCCTGATCCATCGTAACACTCTCCTTCACTCATCTTTATCTACCATTCATCTTAACAAAGAAACGGCCTGAAAACAAAAGGTTAAGCCGAAAGATGTTTTTCGAACCATTCCACCAGCTTCATGACACCTTCTCTGGAGACCTTATGATCTGCTTTATCATCAGCAATGAAGAGGATATTATCTTCATTTCCCTCGTAGGCAGGAAGAATAGCCTTGTAAAACTCCTCTGTCAAATGGAAAGGGACAACCTTGTCTTTTCTTCCATGCCAGAACATGAGCGGACGTCCATTCAACTTTTCCGGCTGGAGGCTCAAATCATATTTTGACAGTTCATCAAGGATCGCCTTCACTTCTTCCTCACTGAACGGCAGCTGATATCCAGCTGACTTCAAGTGAGCAAGCTGAGCCTTTGCAAATTTAACATAAGATGGGTTCCCCATGAGAGAAACGGCTGAAGAAATCCAATCATACTGAGTCAGCGCTCCCAGTGTCACGATGCCGCCCATCGATGTTCCCGCAACGCCAATTCCGTTATCAATCAGCAAGCCTTTTTCCTTAAAATGACTCTTTAGTATGGAAAGTTCATGGATGCTGTTCAAGACTATTTTCCAGAATACCCCGCCTAATTCTTCTTCTGTTTTACCTGTCGCCCTTTCTCCATGCTCCAGGCAATCCGGCAGTACGACTCTGAAGCCTTTTTCAGCAAGGTAATAAGCATAATGAAGATTATGCTCCTTGGCACTTGTGAATCCATGTATAAAAAAGCATAATGGCAGAGGTTGATTTCTTTCCTCTTCCTTTACTAAATGCAGATATGGGATTTTTTCGATATACGACTTCTCAATTACGATCATGATCAGCTGCTCCCTCCTGTACGCTTATAACACTATTATGATATCCTAGATTTTACAGGTTGTATATTAATCAGCTCCTGTATTTTCAATAGAATTGATTCACGACATTTCAAAGAATTGGGGATAATACGTTATGACTTTACATGAAAAACACTTAATCGTATTAGATTTGGACGGTACACTTCTGACCGATGAGAAAAAGATTTCATCTAAAACTCTTCATACATTGACAGAGGCAAGGAAACAGGGTCATGAAGTGATGATCGCGACCGGCCGTCCTTACCGTGCAAGTGAAATTTATTATAAGCAGTTGAATTTAGGTACTCCCATTGTCAATTTCAATGGGGCTTTCACTCATCACCCTATAGATGAGAATTGGGGTACTTATCATACCCCGATGGATTTACATGTATCCAAGCAGATCATTGAAGCTTGCCATGACTTTCCGTTCCGCAATATCATCGCTGAAGTGAAGGATGATGTGTACCTCCACTACCATGATGAAAAGCTCATAGATGTTTTCATGATGGGCAACCCGTCCATTTCCACGGGGGATATACGTGAATTTCTCACTGAGAATCCCACTTCCATGCTGATCCATGCTGAGGAAGAAGATGTGAAGGATATCCGCGCACATCTTGATAAAGTCCATGCAGAAGTGATCGATCACCGCAGGTGGGCTGCTCCCTGGCATGTCATTGAAATTGTTAAATCCGGTTTAAATAAAGCTGTCGGGATTGAGAAAGTTGCTTCCTCTTTGAATATCCCGCAGGAGCGCATCATTGCATTCGGAGATGAAGACAACGATTTTGAAATGCTTGAATATGCAGGAACCGGCATTGCAATGGGGAATGCCATCGAAAAAGTTAAAGAAATCGCCAATGATGTCACATTGACGAACGAAGAAGATGGAATCGGAGTATACCTGCAAAAGCGCTTTAATCTTTGATGGCAGGAGTGGGAATTTTTTTTACTGTAAACACGGCCGACTTAAGCCATACTACAAAAGAACACAATTTGTGTTCAAGCTTGTAAAAGGGGTGGTTGCAGTGGGTAGAAATAAATCCAAACGATTTGTACAACAAGGTAAAGTTGCTGTTGAAAAGCATGATGAACGGATTCCATACCACTTGACATATGCTGAAGCAGAGGCGAACAAGCTGTCATCCAAAGCTGAAGACTCCTCTTTGGGAGGAATATAGATGAGCAATCCATTATTCCGACAGGCACGACAGGCCGTCAATTCTGCGAAGCAGACAGCATCTCAAGGCGGTAATGCAGAAGAATCGATCAACAAAGCAAAAAACGCCTTATCTTCTGCCTATGCGAATAGCAATGCAGCAGAACAACACCAATTACGCGCCCTTCAGGATGAGCTGAATACTCTTCAATAAAGCAAAAAAGGTTGACCTTCCAAGACGGGAAGGTCAACCTTTTCTTCTTTTGCTGAACTAATCTCTCCTGAAGAATCCAAAGATGCCTGTCGTCTGCACGATATTGGTGAAGGCGTTCGGGTCGACTTCTTTTATCGTATGCTCCAGCTCATACAACTCATAACGCGAAATGACAATGATCATCATTTCTTTCTGCTCTCCGGAAAAGGCACCTTTTGCAGGAAGAGTAGTAATTCCCCTCATCAATTTCGAGTGGATGGCTTCACGGAGCTCCTGGGATTTCTTTGTGATGATCATTGCCGTCAATTTCTCATGACGGGTATGGATGGCATCGATGACACGTGTGGAAGCATACAGCGTCACGAGTGTATACAACGCTTTTTCCCAGCCGTATAAAAAGCCGGCAGAGATAATGATGAAAGCATTCATGACAAAGAAATAAGAGCCGACCGGCCTATCTTTCATACGGGAGAGGATCATGGCGATGATATCCATACCGCCTGTTGATGCCCCCCACTTCAATGTAAGACCGACCCCGACAGCTGCAATTACACCGCCGAAAACGGCATTCAGCAAAATATCCGGTGATAAATGAATGACCGGGATCACTTCGAGGAAAAATGAAGTCAGAAATACAGAGATAAAGCTGTAAACAGTAAATGATTTACCCACCTTGAACCATCCGATAATGGTTACAGGAATATTCAATAAGAATAATAAAATACCGGTTGATACGTTAAACTGTGTAAATTCTTTGATGATGCTTGATAATAATTGTGCCATACCGGTAAAACCGCTCGCATAAACGTTTGCCGGTATCAAGAAGAAGTTCATGGCGATCGCTCCCAAAACCGCACCGATCAGCACCACTACAAACTTTTTCACTTCCAAATGCACACTATCCCTATTCATGCACAGACCTCCCCTGTTGTGTAGTATCTACTACTAAATATGTTCCACAAAATATCATAACTAAACTCTCCCTCAAATTCACCTGCTCAACGGTTTTTTTTGCAAAAATAATCTGTAAGTAACATATTCCGGATAAAGTTTCACTTCTGTCTTGCAGCGAAGACTATCCAGCGTTGATTGGATTGCAAGACGAAGACTCCCGCTGGAAGAGTAGCTCATTTGAAAAGCGGAAGAGCTTAGATCAAAATAGATAAGCATAACATGAATGATCCTGAAAGGTGTTCTTTGTTTGTTTCGGTTCATTCTTCTAATAATTTGGATATTTTTTCTAAGTGATGGAATTAATCCGGAAATTCAAAGATTATTCCTCAGAATTCGAAGATTATTGTCTGGAATTGAAAGAAAAAGGCTGGTTTTCGAAAGATAATAGCCAAAATTAAAAGATTCCTTCGAATCAACCCGTCCCTCTGGCTGCACCATAACACTCATCAAGCCAAACCGCTGATTTACAGATAATATTTTTCGTACATTGAGTCATGAACGCTTCTAACCTCCATAAAACATTCAAAAAAACAAATCAGGCACCCGAGAGATAGACCCCGGATCCGGGGAGGGAATCTGCCGCCAGAATGCCATGAGGCTCACGGTCTACCGGCGGAAAGCGAAGTCATGCACGAAAATCATAAATGGAATCAATGTTATTATGGGAAATTAGACAGGATTAGATTGTCATTTCACCAAAAAATAGCTAGACTAAAGCTATAAGTTAAAGATAAAAGGATGAGAAATGATGACAGTAAAATTATTTGCCGACAGTGCAAGCGACCTGCCGAAAGAATTTTTCAAACAGGACAACATAGAATTTTTCCCACTTAAAGTACATATCGAAGGACAGGATTACGAAGACCTCATCAGCATCGAACCCAAAAAGGTATTTGACAAAATCCGTGAAGGCCATATGCCTAAAACGTCTCAAGTATCACCGGAATCCTTCCTGAAGAAGTTCACGGAAATCGCTGAGAAAGGGGAAAAAGGAATCTATGTCGCCTTCTCTTCCCAACTATCTGGAACGTATCAAACTGCCGTGATGATCCGTGATCAAGTAAAAGAAGAACATCCCGGGCTTGACCTTACCATCATCGACTCCAAGTGCGCTTCCCTCGGCTACGGCCTTGTGGTCAAGAGTGCCCTGACAGCCCTGAATGCAGGCGCTGACCATCAAGAAATCATTGATACAATCAACTATCAGGCAGAGCATATGGAACATCTTTTTACCGTTGAGGATCTTGATTATCTAGCCAAAGGCGGCCGTGTTTCAAAAGCCTCTGCTTTTTTGGGCGGACTGCTTAATATTAAACCCCTTCTTCACGTCGAAGACGGTAAGCTTGTACCGATCGAAAAACTCAGAGGCAAGAAGAAACTCCTCAAACGAATCCTTGAACTGATGGAAGAACGCGGTTCCGACCTCTCAAAACAAACAATCGCCATCAGTCACGGAGATGATGAAGAGCTTGCCTTCGAAATGAAAAAGATGATTGAAGAAAAGTTCTCTCCGAAAAATGTTTATATCAATATTATTGGATGTGCCATCGGATCTCATACAGGAACAGGGACATTGGCAGTATTTTTCCTCCGATGACACTCATAAACCTTCCTTCAAATTGTCATACTAAATGAGAAACTGTTTATAGTGAAGGGAGTGCATACTATGCCGCACACATCTGATAATGACAAAAAAGCGAAAGACAACCAGGCCCTGCATGAAGAGAAAAACAAAATGAAGGAACAAAACCGCCAAGGCGGAAAGAATCAATACTCCAAAAAGACCGACCACCTCTAATACGGACTGTATTTGAATCAACCGGCCACCTGACAACAGGTGGTCTTTTCATTTCAATCATCCTCCATCATAGTTGTGCATTACTAAGGGACTCCGATATAATATTAGAAGAATATAGTAATGGAGGGAACTACATATGGCAAAAGAAAGCTCTTTCGATATTGTATCAAAAGTCGACATGTCCGAAGTAAGCAACAGCATCCAAATTGCATTGAAAGAAATCCAGACCAGATATGATTTCAAAGGAAGCAAAAGCGATATCAAACTGGACGGGGAAGAAATTGTTTTGATATCTGATGACGAATTCAAAATGAATCAGCTGAAAGATGTCTTATTAAGCAAATTGATTAAACGCAGCGTACCGGTTAAGAATCTTGATTACAGCAAGCTGGAAGGTGCATCCGGTGGCACAGTGCGCCAGCGCGCAAAGCTCGTACAGGGAATCGATAAAGAAAACGCGAAGAAAATCAATACAATCATCAAGAACTCCGGTGTCAAGGTAAAGAGCCAGGTCCAGGATGACCAAGTCCGTGTCACCGGAAAGAGCAGAGATGACCTGCAGAAGATCATTTCAGCCGTAAGGGAAGCGGACTTATCCATTGATGTCCAATTTGTAAATTTCCGCTGATTTGTTATCTTGCATAGTCTGATGGGTAAACTATACTCATTAGACTTTTTTTATATTCTGCACTAATTATGAATCATACTAGAGACGTATACGGAGGAGAAATATGAATAAGAAAATTATCGTTATAGGAGCTGTCGGCGGTGGCGCCACAACTGCTTCACAACTAAGGAAGCTGGACGACAAATCAGACATCATTTTACTCGAAAAGACTTCTTATCTTTCATACGGAGCCTGCGGGATGCCTTACTATCTCGGGGAAGTAATCGAGGAACGAGAAGATTTATTTGCTTATACCCCCGAAAAGCTGCAGTCCAAGAAAAAGATCGATGTGAGGATGCAGCATGAAGCCGTAAAGATTGACCGGGAAAAGCAAACCCTTCACATCATAGACATTCTTAAGAATCAAGAATATCAAGAAACCTATGATGCACTAATCATAGCAACAGGTGCATCCCCATTCGTCCCTGAAATAGACGGCCTTGATACCATCCCTTCCTTCACTCTAAGGACGGTCGAAGACATGGATAAACTAAAAAACTACCTGGTAACGGAAAAGCCGGCAGCCGGGGCCATCATCGGCGGCGGGTTCATCGGCGTAGAAATGTCCGAAAACCTCACCCGCCTCGGTATCAACACTTGTATTGTTGAGCGTTCAAACCATGTCCTCAACATCATTGATGAAGAATCGGCTTTGAAGATCCAGGATCACGTAAAAAGAAAAGGTGTTACGTTATATGTTGAAAACGGACTGCATAAAGTCACTTCTGCATCGGAAATCCTGCTTGATAATGGAGAAAGAATTAAAACTGATTTTATTCTTTTATCAGTGGGGATAAGGCCTAACAATTCACTCGCAAAGGATGCCGGGCTTACGATCGGGGATTCTGGCGGCATCAAAGTGAACGAGTATATGCAGACGGATGATCCATCCATTTATGCTGTCGGTGATGTAGTCGAATCATTCGACCGGATCGACGGCAGCCCTAAACAGGTCCCGCTTGCCTGGCCGGCACACCGCCAGTCCTATATCATCGCCAAACACCTGACAGGCAGTCCGGTCTCTTTTGGAGGGATGCTCGGAAGTGCGATAGCGAAAGTATTTGATTTAAGCATCGGCTCGACCGGATTGGGTGAAAAGGAGCTCACTGAACGGAAAATGAAATATAAGACTGCTGTACATGAAGGGAAATCACACGCAGGATATTACCCGGACAGCAAGGATGTTTATGTCAGGGTCCATTTCTGTCCCTCCACCGGTAAAATCTTTGGAGGAAATGTCGTCGGAGGCGAAGGAGTGGATAAACAGATTGATGTCCTCTCCACAGCCATTACAGGCGGACTGACAATCTTACAGCTGCAGGAAATCGAAACCTGCTATGCCCCTCCATTCTCTTCCCCTAAGGGCCTGCTGAATATGATCGGCTACAAGGCAGAGAAGATGATGGATTCGTGATTCACGGAACAGACCCAGAGCGGGTCTGTTTTTTTGAAGGGCCAGATTCCAAAAATGCCGGCAAAAGATGTTAATAATTGCACTCATCGGGTAAACACTAACCTAAGAATAATTAATTTACTTAACATTAAAAGGAGTGTTTCAGTTTGTCACAACAGCAAAACGAAAAACAAACCTTCCCGCCTCAGCATCAGAATCATCAGCCGGGAACGATCGATGAAATGAATCCCCAGCCGATCCATACCGACCAAAATTATAAAGGAAGCGGTAAACTGGATGGGAAAGTCGCTCTCATCACAGGAGGAGACAGCGGGATCGGGCGTTCTGTCGCTTGGTACTTCGCACGTGAAGGTGCACATGTCGCCATTTCATACTTAGATGAACATGAGGATGCTAACAAGACGAAAGAACTGGTGGAAGCAGAAGGCGTCCAGTGCATGCTCCTGGCAGGCGATATCGGCAGTGAGACATTCTGCAAAGACCTGATCAACAAAGTGATTTCACAGTTTGGCAAATTGGACGTGCTCGTCAACAACGCTGCAGAACAGCACCCCCAGGACGGCCTGGAAAACATCAGCAGTGAACAGCTTGAAAAAACCTTCAGGACCAACGTATTTTCAATGTTCCATTTAACAAAATCTGCCCTGCCTCATCTTAAAAAGGGCGCATCCATTATCAACACTGCTTCAATCACTGCCTATAAAGGCAATAAAGATCTCATCGATTACTCCTCCACGAAAGGGGCAATCGTAAGTTTCACCCGGTCTCTTGCCGAGAATATCGCATCAAAAGGTATCAGGGTCAACGGAGTGGCACCTGGTCCGATCTGGACGCCGCTCATCCCTTCCACTTTCAACGCAGACAAAGTATCTCAATTTGGTGCCAATACACCGATGGGAAGGGCCGGTCAGCCATTTGAACTGGCACCTGCTTATGTCTATCTGGCAAGCGATGATTCCTCTTATGTGTCCGGCCAGATGATCCATATTAACGGCGGGACGGTCGTGAACGGATAATCTGATTAAGACGAGATGTCACGGGGGACAGAGATAGTTCAAGTTTTAGAAGCCGGGTTTTATATACCCGGCTTTTTTGTGCGTGGTAAATGTCTGCGGATATCTGTTCTGTTCCAGATTAGAATGATTGTTAAGAGATCATATATTTGGAATTAGGAACGTATTTTTGAATTCAGGACCGTAAATTTCAGATTAGGAATGTATTTTTCATTTCAGGATCGTAAAACTGGAATTAGGAACGTATTTTTCAAATTAGGAGCATAAACCCGGTATACGCCTTACAAAACACCCATTCAGGTATCATCCTTACATTCATTCCCTAAAACCTCTTCCACACCCCATTTCCAGCATATTTTTGCTAAATGAAGGACAATAACCAGCTACACTCAAAAAAAGACCGTGGCCACTACGCCTCGGTCTCTTCTCTATGACCAACTTCCCTCTTACTGCATGATGCCCGCTTCACAATTTCATGCGGGATGATGATCCGTTTTATTGGGTCGTTCGGATTTTCAAGCTTCTGGATCAGACTCTTTGCGGCTTCATTACCCAGGTTGAAGATATTGATATCAACCGACGTTAATGGAGGGCGGGACATTTCCGCCAGAAGCACGTTATTGAAGCTGATTATGGAAATATCGCCTGGAACGGAAATATCCATTTCATCCAGTGTATTCAACACACCAAGTGCCATTAAATCATCCGCTACAACCAGTGCAGTCGGGGGATGTGCGAGCTGCATCAGTTCATTGATCGCTTCCCTGCCGCCTTCGCGCAGAAACTCTTCGTGGATGATGTATTCATCTTTCAAACCAAGTCCTGCGTCCCTGAGCGCTTTTTCATAACCCAATAAACGCTCGACTGTAACGACCAGGTTCAGATTCCCTCCTATGAAACCGATGCATTCATGGCCCAGTCCAAGGAGATAATTCGTAACCTCTTTCGCTGCCCTGTAATTATCATTGTCTACGTGGGTGATTTCTTCAGAGTATTTATAAGGTTTTCCGACAACCACAAACGGGAAGTTGCGTGCTTTTAAATAGTTCATCACTTTGTCTTCGACTTTGGAATAAAGGAGTATGATTCCATCCACTCTTCCACCTTGGACCATTTGAACGACACCTTCATAGATTTCTTCTTCAGACTGTCCTGTCGTCATTTGAAGTGCATATTGCTTTTCATGCGCCCCTTCACTCAATCCCCTCAGGACTGTCGGAAAGAAAGGATTTTGAGAAAAGGTACTTGCAGAACCCGGAAGGACCAGCCCCAATACTCTTGTTGACTGATTCGCAAGGCTTCTGGCGATGAAATTCGGATGATACCCCAGTTGATCCATCGCTTCTCTTACTTTTTGTTTTGTCTTTTCACTGATTCTCGGGTTATTTGCGATTACACGTGACACGGTGGATGGTGCGACATTCGCAAGCTTCGCCACATCTTTTATCGTAACAGCCAACGTCACTCCCCCCTTCTGCTGTAACATTCAAAATAAAAGCGCTTCCAATACAGCGGTGTGAATAAAGGCCCTGCTAAGAGCCCCCTCAGTCTATCGTTTGCGGTTCTTTCTTCCGCGTTTCCATACAAGGTAAATAAATAATAAAAATAATACATAAACAGCTCCAAGGGCAGATAAGTAAGGGATATTCAATCCGCTTTTGGCTTTGAGCAGATAGATTTCCGCTTCTTCCCTGTCAAGTGCCACCTTATAGGTCCCGTTATCATCACTGCGGACCAGGTCGCTTGTAATCAACCCTTTCAGCTCCTGATTTTCTGCCAGGTCTTCTGAGCTCAGTTCTACGGTTTGTGTTTTGCTTGAATTATTGATGGCCACCACAACTGTCTGGTCTTTATAGGTGCGTTTATAGATACCCATTCCATCTTTTTCATACAACGGCTCTACTGATCCCCTTGTTAAAGCCAGGTAATCCTGGCGAACCTTGCCGAGTGTGATGATGTAATCGATCAACTCTTTGTCGGCACGGAAATTCATCAGTCTCCGGTTATCGGGATCTTCCCCTCCGTCTATGGCAATCTCAGAACCATAATAGACTATCGGTATCCCCGGCGTGGTGTACATATACGCCAAAGCAAGCTTCCATCGTGTACCGGGGAACACATTTTCCTTAACCAAAAGCCTCGTGAACCGTTCCATATCATGGTTGTCGATAAATGTGCCCATTACATAGGGATTTTCATAGTATGTTTCATTATACTTCCAAAAATTAAAGAGTCTGTCCATTGACGTATCAGGCTTTTTAAAAACCGAACGCATTTCTTCGGCTTGCGGGACATTAACAAATCCATCAATGCCGACATCGTTATATTCAGCGATCTTCTGTGGATCGCGGTCAAAGACTTCACCGAGCAGATAGAAATCGTCTTTTACGGATTTCACTTCTTTACTGAATTCACTCCAAAAGTCCTGCGGCACATGACGTACCGTATCCAATCGGTAACCGTCTACATCCGTCTCCTTTATCCACCATTTAGCTGCATCGAAAAGGTATTCCCTTACTTCTGGATTTTCAGTGTTCAAATCCGGCAAGTCATATAGCCATGCCTTCTGCAGACTTTCCTTATTGGAAAAGTTCATCGGCTTCTTCTCATGAAACCAGTCCTTTTTAGCCGGGTCATTCACCCACGGGTGTTCAGGGCTCACATGGTTCACCACGAAATCCAAAACCACTTTCATATCTCGCTTGTGAGCTTCCTCCACAAGCTTTTTAAACGTTTCCATTGAACCGAAATGCTCGTCCGGTTTATAAAAATCAGTGATCCAATACCCATGATATCCTTTAGGCTGGTTATCAAAGACCGGGGTCAGCCAGATTGACGTGAAGCCCATGTCCTTAATATAATCCAATCGATCGATAATCCCTTGGAAATCCCCTCCCTGATAGGCCTTGGGATCTTTTGTGTCCACTTCTTTATCATTGGTCGTATCTCCATTATTGAAGCGATCCACCATCAGGAAATACATTGTTTCATCCTGCCACTTTCGTTCTTCTTTTTCAACTGCACCTGCGGGTACGGCGTAAAAAAGAAGAAACGGGACTAAAATGAGAGCAAGTACTCTTCTTTTCATCTCCGCTTCCTCCTCGGGTAATTAGTAACGCCTTTAAGATTATCCCTTTGTACCCCCTGCCGTCAATCCTGAAACGAAGTATTTCTGGAAGAAAAGGAATAATAATGCGATTGGGACTGCAATGAGCACGGAGCCTGCAGCAAACGTCGTAAATTCAGCACCGAATTGCTTCGCGACCATGTCATATAAAGCAACAGGGAGCGTGTACATTTCCTCTGAACGGAGCAGGATGCTCGCGATGATAAAGTCTGCAAATGGTGCAATGAAAGAAAACAGCGCGACGACCGCGATGATCGGCTTGGCCAGCGGCATGACAATCTGGAAGAAAATCCTGAAGTGCCCCGCACCGTCCATTTTTGCCGATTCATCGAGCTCTTTCGGAATGGTATCCAGATAACCTTTCATCAGCCATGTATTCATCGGAATCTGACCGCCTACATACACCAGGATCAATCCGATGTGAGTATCCAGCAGATCCGTTAACAATGCAAGGACGAAAATGGCAATCAATGCTGCAAAGTTAGGAATCATCTGCAGGATCAGGAATGTCATCAGCCCATTCTTCCGTCCGGCAAAACGATAACGGGAGAAAGAATATGCAGTCAGACTTACAAGCAGAACCGTGAGAGCCATTGTCGATAAGCTGACTTTCAGAGAATTCCAGTACCAGATCAGGTAATTGCTCTGTTCGAGATCGAATAATTCCTTGTAATGCGCAAGCGTCGCATTTTTTGGAATGATTGAAGATCCTGAAAGACTCTGCCCGGGATTGAAGGATGAGCCGATGATCCAGGCCACAGGGTAAAGGATGATCGCAAACATAATACCGATAGCTATATAAGAAAGTGTCAAACGTATGAGTTTCTGTTTTTTCATATTCATCTTTACATCATATCCTCTTCTTGGAATGATTTCGTGCGTTTAAACTGCCAGATCGCTGCAGTGATGACGATGATAGACAGAAGCAATGTAATGGCGGCTGCCTTCGAATATTGAGCGGACGTCATCGTCAGTCTGTATATCCATGAAATCAGGATATCCGTCCCTCCGGCATTTTGTCCCGTCAACGCCGGTCCGCCGCCGTTGAACAAGTAGATAACGTTAAAGTTATTAAAGTTGAATGTATATTGGGTGATGATGATCGGTGCCGTTGCAAATAAGACAAGCGGCAGTGTGATGTTCTTGAATTTCTGCATGACGGAAGCACCATCCACGGTCGCCGCTTCATATAATTCATCCGGGATCGATTGAAGCACCCCTGTCGTCATCGCAAAGATGAACGGGAAACCAAGCCATGTCTGGATGAATATCAGAGCGAGCCTAGTGTACATCGGCTCTGTCATCCAGGGCAGGTCCCCAATCCCCAGGAACGCGAGGATGTCCCTGTTGATTGTGCCGAATGATTCATTGAACATTCCTGCGAAAACAAGGATGGAAACGAATGCCGGAATCGCCCACGGTAAAATGAAAACTGTACGGATGATCGCTTTTCCTTTTAAATCCTTCTGATTCACAAGGATGGCAAGGAAAATTCCGAGCGCGACCTGCAAGGTCGTTGCGCCGAATGTCCAGACAAGCGTCCAGGCCAGGACAGTAAAGAATGTTTCTCGCCAAATATCAATCTTGAAGATATCCACAAAGTTCTGGATCCCGACCCAGTCTACAAGTTTTGCCGGCGGTGAATGATACAGATCATAGTTGGTAAACGCCAGCAGTACCACGAAGATAATCGGGAAGATGACCACGAATACAAGAAGCAGGAATCCAGGGGACATGATCAGATAAGGAAAACCATTATCTATCAGGTTCCTGTATTGTTCCCTGATCGTGCTGAGCTGTTCGCCCCTGTCACGCTTATCACCATTTACATATGCATCGCGCAAATTAAATAGATAGAAGCCGATGCCGAATAAAAATACAATGATTGCGAGAATACCGTACACCATTAAGAAGATAGAGTGATCACCGTACGATACGTCTGTGCCGAGGGTAGTGATCCCCCACAGGCCGTAACCAATCAAATCCCTGAACACCAGGATAAAAGCGGCTGTCATGACCAGGAAAAATCCGCCTTTGGCATATTGCTTATGATATAACTGACCGAGTCCTGGGATGATGGACAGGGCCAGCGCTGTTTTTCTATGTTTAGATTGATAGGATTGTTGCTCCATCCTATAGTCCCCCTTCTATCTTCAAGATTTTTACTTAAGCTTCAAGAGCTTTAGGAAGCAGAAACGTTTTTCTCCCTCCTAAAGCCCTTGAATGGGCCATTAAAAGGATAGCAGTACCCTCTCCTTTTTGAGAAGGTACCGCTATGATTTCATTAATTTGAATGATTCGTTTCGATGTTTTGCTCGATTTGCTTGACTGCGGCATCAAGAGCTTCTTTAGGACCTTGTTTGCCTGTTACAAGCGTTTGGAGTGATTTCGCCATCGGATCCCATACTTCTCCCATTTCCGGGATATTAGGCATCGGAACCGCATATTGAGACTGTTCGGCAACTGCTTTTGCACCTTCATTTTCTGCAATTGCAGGATCATCGATCAATCCTTGGTTCGTTGGTACTTCTTGAGTTTGTTCAAAACGAAGCTTCGCGTACTCATCCTGAGTGATGAACTCGATGAACTTTTGAGCCCATTCTTTATTTTCAGAGTAGCCTGATACATGCCAGCCTTTAACACCCATGAATGTTTTCATCGGGTCTCCGTTTGGAAGTTTAGGCATAGCAGATACACCGATATCGATTCCGGCATCTTTATACCCTTGGAAAGACCAAGGTCCGTTCATGACTGATGCAACTTTTCCTTCATTGAATAATCCGTCCATCGCAGAACCGCCGTTTTCACCGACGATACCTTTAGGGAATAGTCCTTCAGAGTACCATTTTTGAATAAATTCAGCACCCTTGACAGCACCTTCATTATTCAATCCAAGGTCTTTCGGATCTAATGCTCCATCTTTCTCAGCAAAAACATATCCGCCGAATCCGCCGATAGGCGCATGAGCGAAGTAGTAGTTATCCCAAAGTGCCAAGAAACCGTAGTTCCCGTCTTTAGTGAAATCTTTTGAGAATGAATATACTTCATCCATTGTTTTCGGTGCTTCCTTCATCAACTCTTTGTTGTAGATGAATACAGGAGTTTCAGAAGACTTTGGCAGACCATATAGTTTTCCATCATAGCTCTCGGCTGTCATTGAAGATTCAGTAAAACGGTCTTTGATTTCACCGTCGACCTCTAAAGGTGCGATGTGACCTGCAAGTGCAAGTTCACCGATCTGGTCATGCGGCAGAGTCAATACGTCAGGACCAGTACCTGCCGGACCATCGAGGCGTAATTGTTCTTTCATCTTAGAAGCCATTTCTACTTCTTTCACTTCAAGCTCGATGCCTGTCTCTTCAGTGAACTTGGCACCAACTTCATCCAGCCATCCGGCTTTCTTTTCATCTTCCCAGATGACAAGCTTTTCAGGCTTGTTTGCATCATCGGCTTTTTTCTCGCTGTCTTTATTACCTGAAGATTGTTCTTCACGGTTAGGACCACAAGCAGCCAACGCCCCCAGTACAAGCATAACTACCATTAATAATGATAATGCTTTCTTCATCTTGACCCCTCCTAAATATAAGTAAATAATGAAAATCCCATGATTGTACAACCGTTTGCACACATACGTATAAAAAGTGACATAAGATACCGCTTACACATATTTGTGAAAGCGATTGCACAACCTATTTCCTATTATACAAATTAAATATCATTTAGCAATAGTTTTTTAATATTTTTAAGTTTAATAGAAAAATAAAAAACGCTTCCACAGCCATGGATTGTATTATTGACAACAGCACTCCAGTAGACTACTCTTGAAATAAAAACGGCTGAAGGGGGATACATATGATTCTTGAAGCGATTTATCATCGCCCAAAAGATAACTATGCATACGCTTGCACTGAAAGTGAAATTCACATAAGGATCAGAACCAAGAAAAATGATATCAAAACCGCTTCACTTCTTCATGGAGATCCATATCATTGGGAAAGTGGAGATTGGATCTATGAAAAGAAGGACATGACCCTGACAGGTACCGATCAACTATTCGATTACTGGTTCGCTTCCTTGACTCCCCCATTCAGGCGCCTCCGTTACGGCTTCATGCTGAATGATGAAAATGAGGAGATCTTCTATGGGGAAAAAGGATTTTCACAAGATCCATCATTGGATATCGGTGATTACTTCTGTTTTCCCTTTTTAAATCCAATCGATGTTTTCAAAGCTCCTGACTGGGTGAAAGATACAGTATGGTATCAGATTTTCCCTGAGAGATTCGCCAACGGTAACAGGGAGAATGACCCTGCAGGAACACTTGAATGGGGAAGCGCAGAGCCCTCAAGGTCAAACTTCTTCGGCGGCGATTTAGAAGGTGTCATCGAGAATATCCCCTACCTAAAGGAACTGGGGATATCAGGAATATATTTCACACCGATTTTCAAAGCATTTTCAAATCATAAATACGATACCATCGACTATTTCGAAATCGACCCGCAATTCGGGACAAAAGAAACGTTAAAGGAACTGATTGCCAAATGCCACGAAAACGGAATGAAGGTCATGCTGGATGCCGTGTTCAATCACAGCGGATTTTACTTCCCTCAATTCCAGGACGTCCTTGAAAAAGGTGCAGATTCACCATACAGTAATTGGTTTCACACAAAGGAATTTCCATTGGATACGAAAAGCACTCCCCCTAATTATGATACTTTTGCATTTGAAGCTTCCATGCCCAAATTGAACACAGAAAATAAAGATGTAAGGTCATATTTATTAGAAGTCGGACGCTACTGGGTGAAGGAATTCGATATTGACGGCTGGCGTCTTGATGTCGCAAACGAAGTAGATCACCAGTTCTGGAGGGACTTCAGGAAAGAAGTGAAGGCAGTAAAACCCGATTTGTACATCCTTGGGGAAATATGGCATGATTCTATGCCCTGGCTGCGCGGGGATCAGTTCGATGCCGTCATGAATTATCCGTTCACCACCAATATGATCAACCTGTTCGCGAAACAATCGATAACGCCTGCCCGATTCATTGAAAATTTAACCAGCGTGATCCACATGTACCCCAAGACTGTCACTGAAGTGAACTTCAATCTTGTGGGAAGTCATGACACACCAAGGATCCTGACTGAATGCGGGGAAGATATCCGCAAGCTGAAACAGATTTTCAGCTTTATGCTTTCTTTTCCAGGGACACCATGTATATACTACGGAGATGAAATCGGCATGACTGGCGAGCAGGACCCCGGATGCAGAAAATGTTTCCCGTGGGAACAGGACGCTCATAACGAAGAACTATTCCACCATGTTAAAAAACATATTTCACTCAGACGCAGCCATCCTTTACTTGCCAACGAAGGAAACCTCTCTTTCTTGCCTTCCGACTTGAATGATGGGTTTATCGCTTTCACTAAATCCAACGGGGAAGATACGCTCTTCATCCTGATGAATTGCAAAGAGGAACCGTCCTCATACTCCCTTCCTTTTGATTTGAAAGGAAAAAAAATATTGAATCTATGGACAGGGGAAGAATTTGCTGCAGAAGCAGAAAACATTGAAGTAGAACTTGAAGAGTATGGATTTGCCATCCTTCAGCTTTCATAATGATTCCTTGCGTACAGCGGGACTGACTCATTGGACTGAGTTGGTCCCCTTCTCTCTTTTTCAGAACTTTTCATAACAAGGAGTAATGATCATGAACAAAACACAGAAGAAGATGACCTTGTTTGCCCTCACATGGCCGATCTTCATTGAAATCTTCCTTCACATGCTAATGGGTAATGCCGATACACTGATGCTCAGCCAATACTCGGATGATTCAGTGGCAGCAGTCGGAGTTTCAAACCAAATCCTATCCCTTATCATTGTAATGTTCGGCTTTGTCGCCACAGGTACTGCGATTCTTGTGGCGCAGCACTTAGGTGCAAAAGAAGAAACATCAGCAGGAGAAATTTCAATTGTTTCCCTTGCGGTGAATCTTATTTTCGGTTTGATATTAAGCATAACTCTCGTTTTCTTCACGGAGCCCATTCTCGCTTCCATGGATCTGCCCCGATCCTTGATGGACGAGGCTTCCTCCTATTTGAAGATTGTCGGAGGCTTTGCTTTCATCCAGGCTTTGATCATGACTGCAGGAGCCGTCATGAGGAGTTACGGGTTCACGAAGGATGCCATGTATATCACGATTGGAATGAATATCATTAACGTTATCGGTAATTACCTGTTCATTTTCGGTCCTTTCGGAATTCCTGTATTAGGGGTTGAAGGCGTGGCCATTTCGACCATCACTTCCAGGATGATCGGACTTACCGTTTGTATTGTCGTAATCATGAAGAGAATCCCTGGCGCTCTGCAAGTAAAAAGGCTGTTCAAGCTTCCGGTTGCGCATGTGAAGAACCTTCTTCGAATCGGTATTCCTTCAGCCGGAGAGCATTTATCCTATAATGGTTCACAAATGGTCATTACCTACTTCATTGCAAGCATCGGCACACATGCGCTGACGACGAAAGTGTACGCACAGAACCTTATGATGTTCATCTTCTTGTTCAGCGTGGCAATCAGTCAAGGCACCCAAATCCTGATCGGACACTTGATAGGTGCAGGGGAATATGAAAATGCATACGAAAGATGCCTGAAAAGCTTAAAGATTGCCATTATCATTTCACTCATTATGGCAGGGCTCTTTTCGATCTTCGCAGATCCGCTGTTAAGGATTTTCACTGACAATGAACAGATCATTTCGCTCGGGAAAATACTTATCTATTTAACCATCTTCCTTGAACCAGGCAGAAGCTTCAACCTGGTAGTCATCAACTCCCTCAGGGCAGCCGGCGATGTCCGCTTCCCTGTCTACATGGGAATTCTGTCCATGTGGGGTGTCAGTGTCACCCTATCTTATATTCTAGGAATCTGGTTTGGCCTGGGGCTTATCGGCATTTGGATCTCCTTCATAGCAGATGAGTGGCTGCGGGGATTGATCATGCTGAAACGCTGGCGTTCTAAAGTCTGGATAAAGAAAGGTTTTGTAGCCGGGAAGAAAGAAATCAACGAAAACAAATTTGCACATGAATCGTGACGAGATTGGGACAAAAGTCTTTGATCCTAAGTAAAACCCGAATTAATTCGCCTTTAAAATGGCAAGTTAATTCGGGTTTTTAGTTTTATAGGATAAGTAGATGTTTGAACTTTCCAGGGATTGATTGGATTGCAAGATGAAGACTCCAATCAGAAATGCAGAAGAGCTTGAACGTGAGGCATAAGACGAATCGTCCACGAAGGCGTTCTTTGCCTTCTTGGACGTGTTGACTTAATTCATGTGCCTCTAAGCCCTGAAGCTGGACAATAGAAAAGCGGAGGCGGCTTGCTCAGCCCCGACAAGCATAAGATGAATGGGCCGGAAAGGCGTTTTTTTCCTTTTTGGTCCATTTAGCTTATGACCTCAAGGGGCTAGCCGCCGGAGCTGGACAGGATCTTCCGCGAGAATACGAAGGAGGCTCACCAATCGCCCCCGGAAAGCGAAGTCTTGCACGGAAATCATTAGCGTTATTTAGAACCGTCTGTAAATTGTTCATCTTTAGACGGTAGTTTTATAGTTTTGCAAGTATCTTTTTCACTTCAATAAAATAAATGTAAGGTTTTTTAACATAAAAGCGTTTTCACTTAAAATTAGTACTTGATATTTTGCTATTTTCTGAATATGATAAATAACATAACTAATTGATGTTATAAAAAATGACATCAAATTAACAAGTAATCTTTAAGGAGGAAATTCCATGAAAAAAGTGGAAGCGATCATCAGGGCAGAAGCATTCATTTCATTACGTGAAGCATTGAGTCTGCGGGGATTCAGCGGCCTTACCGTTTCAGAAGCAGCAGGATGCGGCAAGCAAAAAGGGAAGCAGGGGATCTTCCGCGGCAATAAGTTCGAAATCAACCTGGTGCCTCGCGTAAAAGTTGAAATGGTCGTCGACGATGATCAGGTTGAAGGAATCATCGACCTGATTGTAGAACAGTGCAGTACCGAAACTGTCGGGGACGGAAAGATCTTTATTTACCCTGTAGAAGAGGTGGTAAGGATCCGTACTGGAGAACGCGGAAAACAAGCCGTTTTATAACATTTCTTTTCATTTGCTCAATTCTATTAATCATTCATTATTAATCGGAGGGATAACATTGATTAAAAAAATTACTGTATTGCTTCTTCTGTCACTGGGAATTAGTACTTCCGCAATGGCCGCTTCCCCCACAGCCGATACCGTTCAAGCATCTTTGGACTCAATGTGGGTCATGATTGCCGCGTTTCTTGTTTTCTTCATGCATGCGGGATTCGCAATGGTTGAAACCGGCTTTACCCGTGCCAAAAATGCACTGAATATCTTAATGAAGAATTTCCTGACGGTTTCGATTGCCTCCGTTCTCTATTTCTTCATAGGGTTTGGCTTGATGTTCGGTTCAAGTGCAGGCGGATTTGCCGGTATGGATGGTTTTTTCCTCTCCGGCCGTGAAGAAATCGGTTTCTTCTTGTTCCAATCCGTATTTGCCGCCACTTGTGCAACGATCATCTCAGGTGCAGTTGCCGAACGCATGAAATTAAAAAGTTATATCCTGCTTACCATTGTCATGACAGGACTGATTTATCCTATTGTCGGTCACTGGGTCTGGGGCGGAGGATGGATTTTGGAATTGGGATTTGTCGATTTTGCCGGATCCACTGTCGTTCATTTAACAGGGGCTGTGGGAGCATTGATTACGGTATTGTTCCTCGGTGCCCGCATAGGCAAATATTCAAAAGGAAAAGCGAATGCTATCCCTGGGCATAATATCCCGCTGGGAGCACTGGGCGTTTTCATCCTATGGTTCGGCTGGTTCGGCTTTAACGGCGGCAGCAGCCTGGCAGCAGACCCGGAACTTGTCCCTCACGTCATCACCACTACATTATTTTCTGCATCAGCAGCCATCCTTTCATCGGCCCTTTATACGTTGGCCAGGTTTAAAAGAGTGGATCCCTCGCTTACTCTGAACGGAGCTTTGGGCGGTTTAGTCGGGATCACCGCGGGGTGCGCGAACGTCTCATTGACAGGGTCACTTATCATCGGTCTTATTGCAGGCATCATTCTTGTAGAATCTGTCACCATCCTTGATTCAAAGTTCAAAATCGATGACCCGGTGGGAGCAATCGCTGTACACGGTATCTGCGGAATTTGGGGAACAGCGGCAGTTGGATTATTCGATATACAAAATGGATTATTCTACGGCGGCGGTGCCTCCCTGCTTGCAGTACAAATGATTGGAGTGGGAGCTGTCATTCTGTGGACATCCGTCACCGTTGGAGGTTTCCTGTTCGTCGTCACCAGAATTTCAAGCATCCGTGTCTCCAGGGAAGAAGAGTTATCAGGTCTTGATTTCACCGAACATGGATCGAATGCTTATGAACTGAAAGATACTGTACTGGAATCGAATGCAGCCCCTTCCCCGTTCGGAACAGAACTTGTGGACCGGTTAAATTCGATCGGCAGCGGCAGCATGAATAACGTGAATCAACGCAATACGGTTTGATGCATCATCATATAAAGACCCGTCCGTGTACACGGACGGGTCTTTTCACTGAAACCTTTTACTACTCCACTATCTGTATATTATATTCCTTAAACCACACATGAATCTGTGCAAGGTGTGCCAGTAACTGAGGACCGGTCATCAACTGGCCGTACCAGGGGACCTTGAAAGCAGAGCCGCCTGTTTTCACGATTTCTTTCAGCTTTTGCTCGTTGAAAAGTTCATACAGGACACTCGATCTGTCTGCCAGAATTTCTTCTAGCCAGTCACTCACCAATTTCGTATAGACAGGATGGTGCGTCTTTGGATAAGGACTCTTCTTCCGATAAAGCACTTCATTTGGCAAAATACCTTCCAGCGCCTTCCTCAGGATACCTTTTTCCCTGTTCTCATGCATCTTCATTTCCCAAGGGATATTCCATACATACTCCACCAATCTATGATCGGCAAAAGGAACCCTGACCTCAAGACTCGCTCCCATACTCATACGGTCTTTACGATCTAAGAGCGTTGTCATGAACCAGATCAGATTCAGGTAGAATAACTGTCTTCTCTTCGTTTCGATTTCATTTTCCCCGTCCAATAAAGGTGTTTCCGCCACTGTCTTATCATATTGCGCCAACACGTATTCCTGAAGGTTCAACTTTTTCTTCCAGTCATCCTTCAGCAATCCCTGCCTTTCATCAACAGAACGCATCCACGGAAAACCCCTTCTGTTAAAATCATCTTCACGGTGAAACCAAGGATATCCCCCGAATATCTCATCGGCACACTCCCCTGAGAGCCCGACGGTAAACTCCTCCTTTATTTCTTTACAGAACCATAAAAGTGAAGAATCCACATCCGCCATTCCCGGAAGATCCCTGACATGTACGGCTTCTATCAGGTAATCCTTCAGTTCCTGCTGGCTGATCACACATCTGTGGTGGATCGTATTGAATTCTGAAGACATTTTATCGATCCAAGGAGCATCAGAATTTGGCTGAAAATCACTCTTCGTGAAATATTGATCATTTTCTTCGTAATCGATCGAATAGGTATGAAGCCTGCCCTTCCCTTCATCGCGGTAGGTATTGGCCGCTATTGCCGTAATGGCACTCGAGTCCACCCCGCCTGACAGGAAGGAACAAAGTGGAACGTCTGATACCAGCTGCCGTTTTATCGCATCAGACAACAAGAAGCGCACATTGGACACCGTATCTGCAAATGAATCCGCGTGCTTCTCGCTCTTCACATTCCAGTACCTCCAGATTTTCAGACCGTCTTTCGAGAAGGTCATGGCATGGGCCGGCCGGAGCTCCTTGACTCCCTTAAAGACCCCTTCACCCGGAGTGCGGGACGGTCCCAGGCCAAGGACTTCCGAGAGGCCCCCGTGTGCAACTTCCGGTTTCACATCTGGATGGGCAAGCAATGCTTTGATTTCAGAGCCGAATAAAAAACCACCGTCTTTCTCGGAATAAAATAACGGTTTTACACCCATACGGTCCCTTCCGATGAAGACATGTTCCTTTTGACTGTCCCAGACGGAAAAGGCAAAAATCCCGTTTAAATGATTGACACATTCTTCACGCCATTCTATATAGGAAATCAATAAGACCTCTGTATCTGAGTGGCCGTTGAATGTATATCCTTTTCCCCTTAACACTGCTCGCAGATCTTCAGTATTATATAACTCGCCGTTGTAGCAGATCGTATACATATGGCCCTGATGAGTAATGCTCATCGGCTGCCTCCCGCCTTCGGGATCCACCACGATCAGCCGTTTATGACCAAATACTGCATGTGGACTGACCCAGGTATTTGTCTCATCCGGGCCCCTCTTAGACAGCTTTTCTGCCATTTTTCCGACTATATTTTCCTGGTTTGTAAGATTTCGTTTATAATGAATCCAACCTGTAATACCGCACATGATGATCATCCTCACTTTCTGGTCAAACAAACTGGGCTCTCTGACACATAGATTATCTTATGCATTTCAGGATAAATGGTTAATTGCCTCACTCAATCTTCACATGAATGAAATATGATAATTATGATAAGAAATGTAGTTAAGGAGGGATATTCATTTGAGTAATATATATCGTTCAAACATCCTAAAATCCCAAAAGAGGGCATTTTCAGAAGGAACCGTCCTAGTTGATGATGATACATGGTTTTTCTTTGAAATAGATGCAGAGGAAGAATCCGAGCTTGAATTTTATATCAATCACGAAATAAGGCTTTTAAGGGAGGACGCATGGATCACCGGTGTGCTTTTGGAAAACGGCATACTCGCAACTCCATATGAGCGCATCAGGATGCTGGACGGGGACAGGATCCAGATTAAGAAGAACATTCTCTTTTCTTTGGAAAATTTAATCGAGGATATTTCTGACGATGCTTTTCTTCAATTCATCACTACCTTAAACAACTTAAATTATTCTCTTTATGATTGTATATTCTGCCACAATCATCTTGTTTTCCTGAGTGGTCAGAAAATGAAGCAGGGTGTTAACTTCATCAATTTTGACAATGGCGATGAAATATGTGCGGTCCAGCATCATTTTTCTTATTTCAAAAAGAAGCGGGACCGCTTTGAATTCACCCTCAGCACCGGAAAACGGATCGTAATTGAAAATTTCAATTTATGATGCAAAGGTAAAAAAATCGTGTTCACCGGCAAACAACGGCAAACACGATTTTTTTATTTTGTCCATGCTAGCTCCCCTGCACGGCAGCCAAATCCTGCTTCATTAAAAATTCGCCCATTTTGCAGGGAGGCATCGGTTTTTCAATTAAGAACCCTTGAGCATAATCACACCCTAAGCCCTTAAGCAGTTTAAGCTGCTGGGCAGTTTCCACCCCTTCAGCCACCACTTTCAAGTTCAGTCCCCTTCCCATCATCGAAACGGACTGAACGATTGCGACATCCGGGGAATGGTCACTCATATTGCGCACGAATGACCTGTCAATTTTTAAAATATCAATCGGTAAATGTTTCAAATAGCTCAACGATGAATAGCCGGTACCGAAATCATCAATCGCAAGTTTTATGCCCAACTGTGAGAGTTCCCTCATGACTTCAACTGAATAAGATTCATCGTGAAGCATGATGGTTTCTGTCAGTTCCAGGCACAGGTACTCAGGAGGCAGTCCTGAAACTTTTAACGCTTCCTTTACATCGCTCACGAAAGCAGGATGCTGAAATTGGATTGCCGATACATTCACCGATACGTAGAATTCCCCCAGTCTTGTGTCCATCCATGTTTTCAGCTGCTCACAGGCTCCCGTCAGTACCCACTTTCCAAGTTCCTGTATCAACCCTGCCTCTTCAGCAAGCGGGATGAATTCGGCCGGGGAGACTGACCCCATTTCTTCGTGCTCCCATCGGAGTAGTGCTTCACATCCAATCAGTGTCTCATTCGGCACGTCAATGATAGGCTGATAAGCAATATACAGATCATTTTTTGCGATAGCCTTGCGCAACTGTGCTTCCATTTCCACTTTTCTCAGCGTTTCTTCATTCATATCCCTTGAGAAGTATACTGTATTATTCCCACCCCGCGATTTTGCATGATTCAACGCTGCATCCGCATTTCGCAATACTTCTGATGACTTGTCTCCGTCTCTCGGGAAGATGCCGACACCGATGCTTACAGTCATATAAAAATCCTTGCCGTTATAGGAGAAAGGTTCTTTAATGGTCTTTAAGATAGCGTCCGTTAACGAAGAGATGCTTTCTTCATTCACATTTTTTGATAGAAGTACAGTGAATTTATCCCCGCTGAATCGTCCGAGGTACGCACCTTTTGGAAGGGCACCCCCGAGACGCCCGGCAAGTTCTTTAATTACGAGGTCGCCTGCCCTGTGCCCCAGTGTATCATTGATGATCTTAAATCTGTCGATGTCCATGAACAGCACTGCCAGCTCCCTTTTTTTCTTTTTCGCCCGCTGGATATGTTCATCGATGATTTCACGGAACTTCTGTTTGTTCGGCAGATCAGTATCCCCATCATAGTATGCCAGCTGGGTGATTTTCTTTTCCGACTGCCGCTGCTGGGTGACGTCTTTGCCTATCCCAAATATGCCTACACATTGACCGTTTACGGTGATTGGAATATTTTTTATTTGAAAGTGATTGATTCTGCCATCCTTGGTTGATATGGGAAGATCATAATACTGTTCCCTGCCGTCCATAGCGCGATAGAAATGTCTTCTTACCCTCTGCCGGTCTACATGCATTATATAATTCAATGCATTCCTGCCGATGAGCTCACTCTCACTGTAACCGAACGTTTTGATAAATGAAGGATTGAGAGAAGTGAACCGCCCCTTCAAGTCGGTGCTGTATACAAAATCGGTATTATTATCGAAAAGAGAACGGTAATATTCTTCTGATACCTCTATATTTTGTGTGAGCTCCCTGATGTCACTTGATGCAGTATTGATCAAATTTGTCAATGTCATCATCGCATTAGCCTCAGGGGCCAGATGAAATTCCGGTTTGAAGTCCTGAAGCGGTTCCCTCACCTCTTCTGATATACCAAGATAGGTCATCGAATGTGCAATCAGCTTAGGCTTATTGGATGAATCATATCCAAACTCACCATAAGAAAAAAAGCCGGTGACCGTTGAAATTTCATTCAACTTGGCAAGTTCCTGCGTAGTGAAATCCCGAATATACCTTTTACGCGCTATGCAATTGAACACATAATGGGTCTCGACCGGACTACGCTTCAATTTATTCAACTGCTTCGCAGTGGACTCCAGCAGTTCCTGTACATTCACAAATCCGAAGTTGACCCTGTCTCCTTCATCCATTTCCCTGCTGACCTCTATAGCTCCCTGCGGCAATATATTTATGACATAGACAGCAGTTTTTTCATTTCCGTGTTGATACAGAAAAGGAAATTCGATCGAAGAGTCCGGCAGTTCCTTTACGAACGACTTTCCCAAATACCTCTCGAGCACATGAAGTGGTTTTTTATCATTTATTTTATAAATGACATTCCCTTCAGATTTCGTTATTTCAAAGGAAGGCCCAACCTCCTGCCAATGTTCAAGGGCATATGAGTGAACATGCAGATCTGAATGATTCAACGAAACGGCTGCCAGACCGCTCTGTGATATTTCGTCACCTGTAAATACTATTGACGGCCTGTTTGCGGGATCATCCGCGCAGACTCCCCCGACAATTTTGAATTCATCATTGCGCGGGGATACCCCCTGCAGGATTCCGGGTATGTCCATTTTGAGATGACTGACGAGAAGGATCACTGCTTTCGTATCATAACGAATCAGTTCATCGTATAACTGTTCGCCATCCATTTTCCCTTGATGTCCGCCATCCACGAGAAAAGAATTCAGCTCCGTCTTCTCGAATGCCGTAAATGTAAGTATTACCTCAGACAGCACCCTGCCTTCGAATATTTGACCATTTGAACTGCAGCCGATCAGCGTTGCCCGGGGTAATGAAGCAGCCACTTCTTTTTGAAGAGAAGTGATGAAGTCAATGGAGGAATGACCTGTGAAGGCTTGAACGAGGAGAGAAGGAAACAAATCCAAATCATTTTCTTTAATGAATTTCTTTAATGAGTTTTCGTCTTTATATATGCATTGAAAGGAAGTAATCATATTCTACACCCACTCTGAAAAGACATGATACTACAAAAATACCACAATTCGACAGTTTTGGATATTTATTTTTTCACATCAATGGATACGCTTTTGATTTCTGTTGAAGACTACGTTTTCCGCGGGCAGCCCGTGAGCCTCCTATGAACGAAATTCACAAACATTCACTTATTTTAGTTATAAGGCATCTTTAAGATAGAGAAGCTCGTTTTGACTTCTCTATTTATTTGTTTACATGCTTTACCGCTAAATGATTTTTGTTAAAGTAAACCAGCAATAAAGCATACTGCTTAGATGATTCCATTTTGGCGTTGAATGTATAAGCGGAGAAATTCCTTCTAAGGCTGCTGGAGAAGGGTTAAAACGCTGAAATAAGGGGAGAAGTTCCGCTTAACTGCTCAATATGGAACAATATTAAACGGATATTTTACTATAAGCGGAAAAATTCCGGCTATTATTCATGAAGTAGCGCATTTTTTTATTTAAACGGAATTCTTCCGCTAATTTTCAAACGCCAGGGAACCGGCTCTTCTTGTTCTACATAAGGGTAATAATCTTTAATAAAGAATGATGAGAAAAAAGCTCGAAGCAGAATGGCTTCGAGCTTTTTTATGTGCTAATTTCACTGCTAAAGTGTCTACTAATTGAACTGGAAATTACCGTGCGAAAAGCACTGCTAATTCAAATTGTGTACTTCAAAACCGAGCCCGTTAGCGTAAGCAGACTTTTTACGAAAACCATTTTATGCCAAGCGGCAGGCTGAATCCAAGAATGAAGACGATGATCAGGGAAATAACGAACAGGATCCAGAACGTTTTTGTGCTTTTCCCTTTGTTCATCCGTACAAGGATCATTTCAAACATACCGATCACCCAGACACCTACCAGCGCCTTGATCCCGTATAAGGCAGGATTGATGCCCTGATGTTTCCAGAACAGCAAAGCACCTGTCAGGATGATGAGAAGATAGAACAAACGCAGGATCATGTGAACCACTTTCATGCCTTTCGCTTTGCCGGCATTATGAAGCCATACCGCTACAAAGAAAAGGATGATCGCAATCACCCACGTCGTGATATGTGCATGTGTGTTATCAAACATAGTGAACCTCCCAATGCAAAAATATTAATGCTCATCATATATTACCACAAGCTCTGCGGTAACAGAAAATGTAACCACTCACTGTAACCGATTTGTCAAAATTCCGATTCCGCGGACTGCGATGTCGACAGTGTCCCCCGCTTTCAGGAAACGGGGCGGTTTAAAGCCTTTCCCAACCCCGGCAGGAGTACCCGTTGCAATGATATCGCCCGGTTCCAGGGTCATCCCTTTTGATAGGATGGAGATGATTTCGGGGATGGAAAATATCATGAGTTCCGTGCTTGAAGACTGACGTACCTCACCATTGACACTCGTCCGGATTTCCAGCTGATGCGGGTCATCTATTTCTTCTTTTGTCACGATATACGGACCGATCGGACAGCTTGAATCCAAGCTTTTGCCTATGAAGAACTGGCCGTGTTTCTTCTGGAGATCCCTTGCTGTAAGGTCATTGAGGATGGTGTAGCCAAAAATATGATCCATCGCTTCATCAGATGAGATCGCCCTTCCTCTTTTACCGATTACGACGGCAAGCTCTCCTTCATAATCAAGCTCTTCCGTTACATTTTCATGGAGGGGTATGCTTTGTTTGTGTCCTGTCACGGTATTTGTGGCTTTGGTGAAGATCATGATATGTTTTGGGATGTCTTGTTCACTACCCATTTCAATGGCGTGCTCCCGGTAGTTCTTGCCCACGCACATGATATTCCTTTTCACATGCGGTATCGGGGCCAGCCAGTTGACTTCATCCACTGAGTACTGGTATTCTGCGAAATCGTTTCCCTCCCGGCATCGTTCTAAAAGCTCTTCCACTTTGTGAAGAGCCCCTTCCCCGTCTTCGATGAGCTTTTGTACGCTTGAAGGGAACTCCTTATCCAGGTCCGCTGCCAAACCTATTAGATCGATAACGACTTCTCCTTCCACAACACCGTACGTGGATCTTCCATTCACTTCAAAACTGGTTATCTTCATCCGCTTCCCGTCCCCTTTTCTTCAATAGTAAAATAGTAATCTAACCTTCCGACTTTTTCACAGAACCTCTTCCATAGCTAAGGACCCTCCACAGCTTTTCTACAGGTCCAAATCTGAATCTTGACAGCCAGATTTCAGAAAGAAGCATCTGGATGACGAAGATCCCGGCGGCTAAAAGGGTTCCTGACGTCAATGTCACTTCCCCATATAGACCCAAACCGTATGAATAGAAAATCAATGTTCCTATGATTGATTGCATAAGATAATTGGACAGGGACATCCTGCCGGCAGATGCAAGGGGCCTGCTCCATTTTTTCACATTTTCATTCTCTAATAATAAAGCCAGGATTATTGCATAAGATACTGATAAGAAAGGACCTCCTAAATAATCCTGTATGTAGGAATAGGCAGTATTCGCTTCTATTAATATAGGAAGCAGCTTTATTCCGATACTGGCGATAAGCAGGCCGGAACCGAGCAGCAGCCAGCTTCTTTTGAATTCCGCAGCTTTCTCAAGCAGTTTCAATTTCCCGGCACCTGCACCGATCATCATGACCGGCAGTATGGAAAGTGTCAGGAAAAGAAGGTTTCCTGGTGAGTTCACTGCATACCAATCACTGAATCGCTGTTTCATAATATCAGTGAAGCTGCCTGAAGCGTAGGCTGCGACTGAATCCTGCACTGCAGTGATATTCGTATAGTGAGCAACCCCTGCAGGATCAGAATATGTCATCAAAACTAAAAGAATACTAAAAAACAATTGAGGTATCAGCAGCAGTAAGCTCCCGAGCATCAAAAGGCTCTTTCCTGTCATTCTCATAAATAATAATAGCAGCAGCCCGAAAACGGCATAGTTGATTAAAATGTCCCCCGACCAAATCAAAAAAGCGTGGATGGAACCAATGAGCAGTAAAACTATAAGTCTCCTCACTCCAAATGAATAAAAAGACATTCCTTTTTGACTGGCCCGTTCTTGTTGAATGGAAAGACCATAACCGAACAGCATGGCAAACAAAGGATAGAAGCTTGCCTGTACCAACACATCGATCCATGGGTATAATGCTGCATCATCCGGTGTCTTCCACCACACGTAAGGGTCCATATAAAGAAACGGGGAATGAAAAGAGATCATGTTGATGATGAATATGCCCAAAAGGGAAACTCCCCTTATGACATCCAGGCTGACAATACGTTCTGATCGTTCAATCGGCGATAATGTGTTCATTCATTTTTTCCTCCAGCAATTAGTACTATTCCATTGTACATGAGAACGGCGATTTAGGCGATTATCACTCATTTTCCTCCTTTCACATAGAATAACAATAATTATCCTAGTCTTAAAGGTGTGAGTGCCAATGCCCGCAATCGTCGGAATAGCTCAAGTTGTCAGCGTCGGATCAAGCGGTGTGTTTCATATTGGGGATGTGTTTACAATCAATCCGATTTCAACTGCAAAAACCTTTGCCGGAGCCGGTTCCTTCGTTACAGGCAGGGGGATTTCGGTATATAACGAAAGTTCATTGACCTATACGGTGGATGATGAAGTCATGGACCAAGGCATTAACTTTAACCTGTGAGGGTGATTCAAATGAATTACTACCTTCAGCAAACCATCCAGATCCGATTCATCAAAATAGGGGGAATGACAAATTCCTCCGTACTTCAAATCGGTGCTTGCGGACAGATCAATTCAAAGAGTTACCTATATAATACCGGCGGGTTTACCGAGCCCGCACCTGCAGCTAAAAAAAGTGGAGAGGCAGGAGCAGCAGAAGCCGGGGGGCCTTCCGCCTCTCCACTCGTTCCTTTGCAGACCCCCGGCACAGCTTAGCCAGCGGCGAAAGAAAGAGGTGGAAGCATGAAACAATATTACATGACCCCGGAACAGCTCTATCAATATATCGAACAATTGAATAAGAAAGTTGTCGCGCTGGAACAAAAGGTCAATAAACTCACAGAAGAACTTACCACTGTCAAAGACACTCCCAAAATAAATGTAGAAAAAATAGAATACAAGTTCGATCAATTAAAAGTTGAATCGTTGGACGGAACGCTTAATATCGGACTCAATCCGGGGGGCATGAGTGAAGAAATCGAGGACTTCGCCGTAGCCCCGAACGGGAAGAAAAAGGCGGTAAAGGATATAACACCATATAAGGATAAGATAACGGATGAAGTGACTTCATACATCAAAAACGATCTCCCCTCACTTATTTCCGATAATGAAGTGCAGCTGCAGCGGTCGATCGATCCCTCATATCTCAACATGATACAGCAGGATCTCATGAATCAAATGCCGCAGCGGATCGATTTCTATGTGAATAATATTCCTTTTATCGAAGGAAAGCACACGGATGAAGAGTGGACCGGGAAGATCCTCTCCAAGATCAAGCAGGATATTCAGTCCGCCCTCTTTTCATTCATGTCTCAAATGCCTGATAATATGGAAGGGATGAACAATCATGAACCTACAAGTGATTAACCGGGAATTATCAGTCGGGAACATCGATATTCAAGGGGTTGCCAGTGCCTCCCTCGTACTGATCGGGGATGCTGATATCATCCAGCTTGCATCAGCTTTCGATACTCCCCCAGAGTCATTATTAATCGGCCCATTCGTTCCACTCACTCCGAAAGGTTGACGGGTCTATGTTCAAAAGATATTCAATGGTGAATGAACTGAGAGGAGAGACACTTTCCTTCTCTTCCGTCTATCAGCTGGGCGATTCTCAATCCATTTTTTCAACGACAAAAGCATTCGCCGTGCAGCGTGAAAGAGAGTTTTTCCTCGGCAGTGAAGGACGGTTTGATGCAGAGGTATTCAACCAGCTCGTTGAACTTCCGCCGATAAATCCAAGGATCTCTGTGAGCAGATTGAATCTATCGCCCATTAAAGTAAACTGCATGCACGTACTGGCAACCGCTTTTTCTTCGGTCGTACACATCGGAAACACATGCAATGTCTATATGGACTCAAGGGTAAAACACGTGCGCCAGCTTGAAGGTGAGGCGGAATACAGTGAAGAAGAGTTAGCGATGATCGAGGAGGAAAAAGCTCAAGCTGCGTCAGAAGGAGAACCGGTCGAATTCATTGAGTATTAACGGGAATGAAGATGAATGAACGCTCTCAACTTTATCACATAGATTAAAAGTGTAGACTACTAAAGAAGGATGTTTTATTATGCCTGCGATAATTGGTCCGGTTTCCATTCTGAGCGTCGGCGGCGGAAATGTTCAATTTGGGGATACTGCCATCATTTCACCGAAGTCTGCCTCAAAAACGTTTGGCGGTTCAGGCGGTTTCAACACAGGTCCATTCCAATTGAGCTATAATGTCTTCAGTATCACGAATACATTTGATTGCAATGTCGTAGATCAGCCTATAACAGGAAATAACTAAGGAGCAAAAAGTCTGTGCCAAGGCTTTTTGCTTTTTGTTTTATCCTTTAAACCTCCCGCAGTTTTTCACTGCCTCTTCCTATTCCTGCGATCATTGCTTTTTTTCGTCTTGACTAATTTCGATGACGGCTGCTTGCGGATCCATTTGATGAATTTTCCGATTTTCTCATCCTGTCTTAATGCTTCGATGGTATTCAATCTGGCTCCAAGTTCTTCATTGGTGTAGAGTGAGTGGATTTGTTTATGGCATGGAATGCATATTTCCGCAGTCGGCATGTATGCACCTCCGACTTCTTTCGGGGTCAAATGGTGCACGGTTACAGCGACTTGCTGCCGTGCACAAAGTTCACATGTTCCCGTCGTTTTATTCTTCATATCATATCAATTCCCTGTCCAGTATTTGTTTCCTATCGTTCCCTATTTAAGATCAAACAAGCCGCTCACAGGATGATTCCATCCCGCGGCGGCTTTTCTGCTACAACTCCAGTAAATGACCTCCGTCAAAGAAGTAGAGGTATTTTTCGGATACTGATTCTTTCCATATTGATTCAAGTGCTCTTGTATAGAGCTCAATTTGCACTTTATAGCGGTTTTCAAGTATTTCTTTCGCTTCTTCAAATCCGTTTTTATACCTGTCATGTATGCCGTCTGTTTTATAATCCAAGAGAACAAGGCCGTTTTCATCCCTGAAAACACAGTCTATCACACCCTGCACAAGGATGGTTTCCTCCACAGCCTCTTCACCCGTATCAGAAATTTCTTTCAGCGGAACACTCATACTGAATGGGATCTCCCTTTGGATCTCATCTGCTTTCACCATTCTCTCACCCAGTTCATTGTCAAAGAACCGAAGGATGTTCCTGACGGAAATGGACTTTCGCTGTTCCTCGGTCATGATCTCTTTTTGAACGAGCTCCTCCAATAGGGATGAGACTGCCTCTTCATCCGGCTTGCCATCTTCAAATGAAATATGCTGCATGACCGTATGCATGGCCGTCCCTTTCTCTGCAGGTGACAGCTCCTTTGCCTGCATGAAAGCAGGGCGGTTATAAACAGGCTTCTGCTGGCGTCTGAGCAGCTCGACACTTGCGGATTCATCCCTTATTTCATACATTCGCTTCAATTCCGACACCGACTGTTTTGAACGCAGGCTGGCTGCGCGCATATTGGGATATTTCCATAGAAGGCGTTCAAACACCTCTTCCTTATGAAGAGATTCTGATGCAACCTTTTTGCCGTCCCTGACTGCTTTTCTCCAGTCATCTTCAATTTCCTCAGGGGCATCCTGTTCAGGGTTCAAGTCGGATTTGTGAATCTTTGTCACATTCCAGCAGGAAGGGTGAAGTTGTATGTCTTCGTTTTGCCCGGTCCCTCCCAGTTCCCCTTCATGGATTTCGATGCAGTGAGAATGACGGACAAGAGCAGGGCCTATCCAATCAAGATAAGATGAAGCACCGGCCCGGTCATAATCAGGAAGCAGCCATCCGCTCTCTTTCATGGTACTTTTCCATTTCTTCACGGATTTCTCGAAGCTCTTTACCGTACCGATCAGGAACAGCTTCTCTTTGGCCCGTGTGAGTGCCACATACAATACCCTCATTTCTTCAGAAATGGCTTCCATCCTTTTCTTTCGCTTGAAAGCAAGCTGCGGAAGGGAAGGATAGCTAATCCTCTTATCAGGATCTGTATATTTGCTTGCCAGACCGAGGTCCTTGTCCAGCAAATACGAAGCATTCAAATCCATCAAGTTGAATTGCTTGGACGTACCAGCCACAAAAACGACCGGAAATTCCAGCCCTTTACTGGAGTGGATGGTCATCAATCGGACCACATCTTCCTGCTCGCTCAGCGCCCTTGCCACCCCGAGGTCATCTCCCCGTTCCCTCATGCGGTCAATGAACCTCAGGAAACGGAATAACCCGCGGAAGCTTGTCGATTCATACTGGCGTGCCCTGTCATACAGCGCGCGGAGATTGGCTTGACGCTGCTTACCTCCCGCCATGCCGCCGACATAGTCGTAAAACCTGGTATCGCGGTACAGCTGCCAAATCAGCTCTGTCACCGATCCCTGTCTCGCCCTTGTTCTCCAGCCGTCCAGCTGATAAAGGAAGAGCTTCACTTTCTCAAAGGTCTCTTCCTCGCTGGACCGTGAAGGCTTCTCTTCGGAAAATTTCTTTAACGCTTCATAATAGCTGCCCGCCTTTGAGTGAATACGGATGCTTGCGAGCCCCTCTTCATCCAGGCCTGCGATCGGGGAACGGAGGACCGATGCAAGCGGGATGTCCTGGTATGGATTATCGATCACTTTAAGGAGCGAGAGCATAATGGAAATTTCCGTTGCGTCGAAATATCCCGTGGAAAGATTCGCATAAATCGGGATGCCCTGGCGTTTGAATTCTTCCATGATCTCAGCTGCCCACGGCATAGACCGAAGCAGGATCACGATGTCCTTGTATTGTATCGGACGCTCTGTTTTTGTTTTCGGATCAAATACAGGGCTTCTTCCTTCAATCATCTCTTTCACTTTCCCGGCCATATATCTTGCTTCAAGCACAGATTTTTCAATATCTTCTTCATCAAAAACAGATAAAGACTCATCTTCAGCCTGGGAAGGGGTTTTTTCAGGGGTTTCCTGATCGATCAGGGCCACCTCGACAGGATATCCCCTATCTTCCGGATAAGGTGCACCCTTCACGAGTTCCGCTTCTTTGTTATACTCCATTTCACCCACTGAAATGCCCATGATCTGTTTGAATAAAAAGTTTGTGCCATCAAGAACCTCTTTACGGCTCCTGAAGTTTTGCGACAAATCAATCCTCAATCCTGCTTCACCCGACTCAGGAAGGAAGCGGTTATACTTGGTCAGGAACAAATTCGGTTCTGCCAGACGGAAACGGTAGATCGACTGCTTGACATCCCCAACCATAAATCTGTTTCCCGAATGTTCCTCTTCACCTGTTATTAGAAGGAGAATGGATTCCTGAACCATATTGGTATCCTGATACTCATCCACGAGGACCTCTTTGAATTTTTGTTTGTATTGCAGTGCTGCTTCCGACGGCTGAATCTTCCCGCTTTCAGCCGGATCCCTCAGGATATCCAGGCAGAAATGCTCCAGGTCTGCAAAGTCAACAAGGCCACGCTCTTCTTTTACAGCCTTGAAGCGGCGCCCGAACTCAATGACGAGTTCGGAGAGAGTCTGGATGGAGTCTTTCATTTTCCTCATGTCCGCCAAAAAAGACTGCGGGTTTCTCATGAAAAATTCTTCATGCAGTTTCTCAAGCATTTTCTTCCCCTGATCACGGAGTTTTTTCGCATCATCTGCAAGATCTTTATCGAATTCATCACCTCTGCACGGCTTAAGTTTCGTAAAATGAAGGGTCTGCATTTTCTCATAGAGGGCATTCCATGAATCCTCAGCTGCCAGTATAAGACCATTCACTACCTCGAGGTCATCTTCGAAATTCACGGCCCTTGGTGACGGACCTCCCGGGACTTTCGTTAAATCAAGCGCCCGTTGAAATAGAGTGCGCGCACCTTGAAGCTGTAAACCGATATCGACTTTCAGCGGATCTGCGATAGATAGTGAATCGATGTCTGCTTCCTCACTGATGTCATACATCTCCGTCAGATCCCTCAGCCATCTTTCAGGATTCGGGTGGGATCGTGAAAAGTCGTACAGTTTTCCTATCATCTCCTGAAGGGCACCATCACTGCGGTCATTAGTATAGGTATCCACAAGCCTGAAAAATGCCGTATTGTCTTCTTTTCCATACTCATCTTCAAATAATTCATCAACCACTTCGTCACGGAGCAGATCACCCTCTGTTTCATCTGCGATCCTGAACCCGGGATCGACATCGATCAGATAATAATATTTCCGGATCACTTCAAGACAAAAAGAGTGCAATGTCGAAATCGAAGCACGATTCAACAGGCTGAGCTGCTTTCTGAGATGTGTGGAGTGGGGCTCTTCATCGATTGCCTTTTCGATCGCCTGGCCGATACGGTGCCTCATTTCAGCAGCGGATGCGTTTGTGAACGTTACGACTAGTAGCTCATCGACATCCAGCCTGTCTTCTTCAGAAAGGATGCGTTGTATGATTCGTTCCACAAGAACCGCCGTTTTACCGGAACCGGCAGCTGCAGCAACGAGTATATCCTGCCCCTTGGCCCAGATTGCTTTCCACTGATCGTCCGTCCAGGTGACATCCTCGGGTTTTACCGGAATGTTGCTATTACTCATTTTCATCCTTTCCCTCCTCTCTTAATTTTGCAAGCAGATCATCTGCTTTAGCCGCCCGGAGAACCCTGTATTCATTCTCCTCGAGGGCCTGATCGAATTGACAGACAGGACGGTATGAACAAAATTGGCACGGTGTCCTGTCCTTAAGTTTATAAGGTGTTATATCCACCGCGCCGGTGACGATCTGATTGCCTGCATCTTCATACACTTTACGTACATGCTTGCGCATATAATGGAAATCTTCGTTCGAAGCCGCCTTGGACCTTGATGAAAGAGTCCCGTCTTTTTTAATTCCTGCTGAAATGATATCGGAATTACCTGATTCAAGGGTCCTGTCCATCAAACGGATGATGTCGGAGTCCCCGAGTACGAGCCCTTTCATCTTGAAGCTCTTGAAGATTTCATTCTCTATCTGATCCAGAGTCAATATCTTTTTACTGTTGATCATCGGATTATGGACATGGAAATATAATACTCCTGCAGGCTTGGCTTCCTTACCGACGAATTGCTTCGAATGTGATAATACGATATCGAGATACGTCAGCATCTGAAGGGCAAGTCCATAATACACCTCGGTTACATCAAGGTCCCTTGCACTCGATTTATAGTCCACGATGCGGAGATACACCCCGCTTTCATCTTCAGCCTTGTCCACCCGGTCAATCCGTCCCTGCAATTCCATCTTCGTGCCATTTTTCAATTGGAATTGAAACGGCGGCAGTTCTGCATTCGGTCCAAATCCAAGTTCCACCCCGACTGGAACGAATCCGCTCGCCTTCGCATGCTCACTCAGGATGAGGCTTGCACGGCCGATGATGTGTTCAAGCTTCTTTGCAATATAATGAAGGCGGTTTGAACTTAGCAGGATTTGATGCTGCAGCTTGGGAGCCAGCATCCTCACTGCGTCCCTGGCCAGCTGCAGGCATTGGGCTTTCGTGAGTCCTGCCCAGGTAAGCCCGTGTTTCTCCACTTCATCCGATATCCATTTTAGGGCGGAATGGAACATCTCGCCGATATCAGGCGCCTCAAGCTTGAAGAATTCCCTTTCCCTGAGCTTCAGTCCGTGACTGGCGAAGTGGGAGAAAGGACAGCTGTTGAAGAGCTCCATCCTGGATACACTCGCAAGGATCTGCTCGCCGTAAAGGTCCCTGCTCGTTTCTTCAGTCAGCCTCTCCGCTTTATTTTCATAGAACAAGCTGGTCAGGATATGCTGTGCCTGCCACTTCCACTCTGCAGAGCCGGCATAAAAGTTATACACATCCCACCAGAAATCATATATCGGATAATCCCTTTTTTTCAGCTGAAGCTGGGAAGTCAGGTGCGATATCGTGACATTCGGGTGGCATACATAATGCAGCTGCTCTTCTTCCGGGAGTTCTGAAGGCTCATTGACCAGCATTTTCTCAGCCGCTTCCGGGTACATCTCTTTCAGTCTTTTAATATGCGATGAAGGAAGGAGTGCCTTCCCTTCTTCATTTGCTATCGGATAGCTGACATACAGCCTTTCACTCGGGGTTGTGAATGCTTTATACGCGACGAATTCTTCATCCAGCAGCTTTGTCCGATTCGTCGGTGCAATCTTGAATCCTCTTTGGAGCATTGCCTCCCTGTCTTCGTCCGATAAAACGCCTTCCTCGCCCATCTTTGCCGGAAGGACCCCGTCATTGATGCCGATCATGAACGCAGCCCTGATATCAGCAAGCCTGGACTTTTCCAGATCGGCTATGATGACCTGATCGATCGCCGGCGGCACAAGCGAGAACTTCATCGATTCCATACCCGCGTCCAGAATGGAGGCGAATTTCTTAACAGTCGTTTCCTCATCCCCGAGCATCTCCACATACTGGTCAAGCAATTCAATGACCGCACTCCATGCCTGATCATGTTCCCTGGCAGCAACGAGATCCCCGCGTTCTTCAGCCTGTATCCTCAAGCGTTCAAGCTTTGCAGGAATATCAAGTTCTTCAAGATAAAGATAAAGCGTCTCGCAGAATCCCCTTCCGGTCCGCTGCTTCTTCAGCCTTTTGCCCAGCCGGACAATCGGTGCCGAAATGAACAGTCTGAGCTCATTGATTTCATGCTCAAGCTCCCTCTCCCTGTCTGTCTGAGGGGCATCGACGTGCTCCAGGCCCCTGAAGCGACGGTATTTCCAACGCTCTTTACCCGTCCATCGTTCCCCCTGTATCCCGTAGGCAAGAACATAATTCTCGAGACGGTCCATCTGCTCGCGCAGTTCGGATGGGTCCTTCTGATAGGGAAATAACAAATCCGTTTTAACAGCCCTGAATACTGGTTCATATCTCCAGTTGGAATTCATGATCTCGAGTGTCGACCGGATCAGTTCAATCAATGGGTGATTTAGCATCGTCCTTTTCTGATCAAGGAAAAAAGGAATCTCGAAATCTTGGAATATCGTTTCAATCTTATCGCGGTAATCCGCACTGTTCCTGACGAGTACCGCTATATCCTTGTACCTGTAACCTTCAGTCCGTGCAAGCTTCCTGATTTCCCTCGCAATCCCCTCGATTTCCGCACGGCGGTTGGCCGCCTCGAGGAACTGAATGGAATCACGTGCATCCCCGCCGGTATAAACAACAGCAGGCCGTTCCTCAAAATGTCTTTCGATGTGCAGCATAGAGCCGCTCCTGAAGCGTATAGGCTTTATATACTCCTGCTCTTCGACCGGCTGGCGGGTTCTTTTGCAGATTTCCTGAAGGGTATCATACGTCTCGTTCGTCATCCTGAACAGGCTCAGCTCATTCATCGGTCCGAACTGCTGACTTGAATCAGCAGTCAGGGCGATTGTGACCTCCCTGCTGTGTGTGATCAGCTGTTCAATGATGAGATATTCCTGCGGCGTAAAGCTGTGAAAACCGTCAATATAGATTTCTGCATCTTTAAGAAGCTCAGAGTTCCTCACATTATCCGCAAGGAGCTGGAAATAATCCTCTGAATCTATATATTTACCCATGAGCTTCTCTTCGAAATTCTCATAGATCAGTTCAAGGTCATGAAGTTTATCCTTTAAAACCTTGGATTGGCCTTCTTCCCGGTTGAAAGCCTCAAGCTCCTGGGGCTTCACGCAATACCGCTTGAATTCTGTCAGCATCGTCTCAACATGATCAATGAAACCCGTTTTCTCAGACGCCTTCGAAAAGATGCGGAGATCATCCTTCTTCTCTTCGATAATTTTCCTGATCAGCATATTCAAACCGACGCTAGAGAGATGATAACGGCTCATCCCCCCTGTTTCCTGGAGGATTTTCCATGCCAGCCTCGTAAAACTGAAGACCTGCGCACGTATCATCCCGTTCAATCCGGGAGTGTTGACCAATTCATATTCTGATATAAACGACATCTGGTCGGGCACCAGATAAATGATCGGCTTTCCGTTCGGCTGCCCGCGCAGCTTTTCTTTTATCTCTGACAGCATTCCGTGGCTCTTGCCGGTACCTGCCCGTCCCAGTATAAATCTGACAGCCATGCTCTCACTCCTTTAATTATGTATTTCTATGATAACCAACAGGTTGCTTGAATTTTTGTATAGGTCCATTATAAACCATTCTCTCTCTGAGCAAATCCATCCTGCTTCATTCTATCATGAAAATATTTGGGAGCTTCCGCATAGAGTAAAGAAGGCAGGTGAGCGTGATTATGCAGATCTCTTTTAAATTGATTTCTATTTTACTTGTCAGCATGGGCATCATGGTTGCATGCAATATCTATACATTCATCCCTATTTACGGTGAGATAGCCTCCTCATTAGGAATCCCTTCAGAATCAGTCGTTGTTGCCGGCAGTTCGTTTACTTTTTTTTACGCTTGCGGTTTATTGACATTCGCCAATATAGCTGACCGGTTCGGGAAGAAGGAAATATTAGTGTTAGGCATGCTTGTTTCAGCCCTCTCAACTGCACTGGTCATGTTTTCCTTCGATTCCTGGAGTTTATCCTTTACTCGGGGGCTGCAGGGGTTTTGTCTGGGAAGCTTTGCACCGGTGGCTTTCTCTTATACGTACGACCTTTTTGAAGGAAAAAGGAGGACACTTCTCCTCGCCTTGATCAATTCGGGGTTTCTTTTCGCGGGCATCCTTGGTCAGTTAGTAAGCGAGTGGATCACGGGCATCAGCCATTGGACGGCTGTATTCATATTCTTTTCCATTATGTATCTCTTCCTTTTCCTCATGGGGAAGAAAATATTGCCGGGGACTCCTGTTTCTGCATACAATTACGACAGGCAGCCGGCAATTATCCTTTTCAGGCTCCTGCAAAACAGGAAGCTTCTTATGCTTTATGGTATTGTATTTACTCTTCTCTCTTCTTTTGTCGTGTATTATGACAGTTTGACAAGGTTCCTTTCTGGAAAAGACGACCTCCTTTTACAAACACGACTTACAGGTCTGATCGGTGTTGTACTCTCTCTCTATACAGGAAGGCTGCTGGAAAAGGTTGGGGCCTATAAAACATTATTTATTGGATTTGCAATTGCCATTCTGTCTTTTGTCATATCATATATCTACTACTATACGGTCCATCCGCTTTTTTTGATGACTTCTTCCATTCTATTTGTCTCTTCGATCTCCCTGTTGATCCCGACAGTCATCACCCTGATCGGGGATATCAGCAAGGGTGAAAGGAGCCAGGCACTGAGCCTATACTCGTTCATCTTACTGGGCGGGACCAGTCTTGCTCCTCTCGCGGCGATGAAATTGGGGTATTTACAGTCATTGGCATTGCTGGTCTTGTGTTACACAGTGAATATTCTCCTGGGGAGCCTTCTGACTATCAGGGGCGGCGGCCGATTTAAAGAAGATAGCGGAGGGGCAAAATAAAAAGAAGGAGTTCATCCTTCTTTTTTATTTTGCCATTCATCTGCCAGCATTCCGTATAAATACATATCATGGCGTTTTCCGTCCCTCTGCAAAAATTCGCGGAAACTGCCTTCTTTTGTGAACCCTAGATTTTCGTACAAACGGATGGCATGTGTATTATAAGAAAACACAGTCAGCTGGAGACGATGCAAATTGAGTTCATGGAATGAAAAATCCAGCAGACATTCCATCGCTTCCCTGCCTAATCCCCTGCCCTGATATTCTTCCTCACCGATTAGTATCGATAGCCCGCCGACCCGGTGCGCCCAGAGTATCCCGTCAAGTTCGGCATATCCGATCAAGCGCCCGCTGTCTTTTAACCGGATAGCGAACAGGCGGGTACTTTGATCTTCTCCCCCTATCCATTTCTTCACTTCATCCTCAGACTTCGGTTTGTATGGAATGGCGTCCAAGAGCCGTTGAAGCTTTTCATTTCTGCTCCACTTCATCAGGAGACCCGCATCGTCTTCGCTCAAACTTGTCAAATGGATGTGTTGGCCAGTAAGTAATGATTTCATTGTGATCACCTCGAGTTAACAATATTCGAGAGAGTATGCGGTTTTTCCTTTATTGGGTGCGTAAAAAACCTTCCACTAAACGTTTTTTATTCACTTTCCCTACATCTGTTTTAGGTATGTCATCGATAAAGTGATACTGCTTGGGTATCTTGAATGCCCCGAATTTTTCAAGACAATAAGCCTTTGCTTCACTGCCCGTCATCATTCTGCCTTCACGGATTTTCATAAAGGCGGTCACGACCTCTCCCCATTTTTCATGCGGCATCCCTACGACGGCACACTCTGAAATGGACGGGTGTTCACATAACCAGTGTTCGATTTCCTGTGGATAAATATTTTCCCCCCCTGAAATGATCATATCTTTTTTTCGGCCGACGATATAATAATCACCCTCATGATCGATTCTTGCCAAATCCCCAGTGTGTAGCCAGCCGTCCTTAAGCACCGCAGCTGTTTCTTCCGGCATATTCCAGTATTCTTTAAAAAGATGGTCTCCACCGAGAAGGAGCTCGCCTACGTCTCCATATTTCACACATTTCCCCTCTTGGTCCACAACCTTCACTTCATTGAGCATCATCGATTTCCCAATCGACCCCTTCTTCATTTTACCGGGGTCGATATAGAAATTATTCGGTCCCGCTTCGGTCAGCCCGTACCCTTCTTTAAAATGGATTCCTTTTGCTTTGAAGGCATCATAGACCTTTCCCGGACATGGTGCTCCCCCCGATAAAAACACCTTCATCTTCGGAAAAGAAGCATATTCGAAGTCCTCTTCTTCCAAGAGATCGTGATACATCGTGGGCACCAGCAGGACAATCGTACATACATGATGGTTCAGCATATCGATTGCCTGCTGCGGCACAAATCGTTCAGAAGTCACCACTTTCCCTCCGACCATGAGAATAGGCAGTGACAGGGCATTGAGCCCTCCGGTATGAAAGGTCGGGAGATACGTGATTGTCGCATCCTCTTCAGTCAGATTCCAGCTGATTACCGTATTCAGGGCATTCGCGTTAATTGATCTATAGGAAAGGATGACACCCTTCGACTTGCCGGTCGTCCCTCCGGTATAAATCATGACCCACGGATCATCTTTATCCCGAATGATTTCAGAAACCAGTTCCACTCCGTTGTACGCTTCTTCTGCCGCTTCGTCTATTCTTTCCGCCCGGTGCCCTTTCAGCACCGCATTGAACCCATGCTCAAAGTCAGCTTGATAGAAAACCAGATCAGGCGAACAGTCCCCGATGAGCGATTCGATCTCAGCAGCAGACAATCTCCAGTTTAACGGGACAAAGATCGCGCCTATTTTACTGCAGGCAAACAGCAATTCAAAACAGACAGGATGATTTTTACATATAAAGACAACGCGGTCGCCTTTTTTTATTCCTTTTTCTTTCATATAGTAAGCCCACTTTGCAGCTCTTGCATCAAGTGAGCGGTACGTAATCATTTCATTGGTGGCTCCATTTACAAGCGCCACTCTGTCAGGAGAAATGATCGATCGCTTCTGCAGCCAATCCGTCACCATTCCCATGTCATCTCCTCCTTGGTTTGGATAGGATTTATTTTAGGGAAGGGGAGTTACAAATGAGTTACAGGTTTTTCAGGCGCTCAATAATGGAAGGGATTCAGGGTACTGCAGAGATAATGGGATGGATACTTTTCGACAGCAGGCACAATTAGCGGGGAATTGGCACCATAATATGGATTCAAGCACGATAATCCTGAAAGCAGCACAATTAAGGAAGGGACGAGCCGGCTCAGGCTGCCGCCCTTCAATCATCTGAGCGGGAGTTCCACAGGGATTAAATGATCAGTAAAAAATAGACTTTCCCCCTCATGAACTACCATTTTCCGATAAAAAAACCCGGGGGACATCTTCCTCCCCCGGGTGCCAAACTTCAATCTGAACTATTACCAAATCATCTCCGCCCATTCCGGATGATCGATGAATGGGTTCCGGTTTCCTTGATAGTCTTTATAAATAATATTATTGCGGCGGATTTCCTTGGAATCTACCGGGTCTTCCTCGTTCCACTCTAGTAGAACGGACATTTTCCCGTGATAGGGTGCACTTCCGTTATTCACATTTTCATTTAACTCCAGATCCACTTCACCGCTGTCTCCTTCATAGCGGACTGCCATGTAGAAAATCATGCGGGCAACGTCGCCCTTTACTTCGTCACGGGGCTCCCAGGAGTCTCCGTCATAGTAATTTCCGGCAGCTTCACTATGTTCGGTGCCTCCATTGTCAAAGTCGAGATTCCCTCTGGTGGAATTGACCGTCACGTCGGTGGGGCGGAGATGGTGAAGGTCTGTTCCCGGTCCCTGGGCAGTGCCAAAGTCACCGTGTGACTTCGCCCAGACGTGTTCCCGGTTCCAGTCGTCCACACCGCCGCCGTTCGTCGTCTTTGATTGTGAGCGGCCGGAGTATAGCAGAAGGACATTGTTTGAGTTGGCCGGATCTTCGTCTGTGTTCCGAAGCGCTGTCCACACTTCACTATAGGATAGCGTGGTATGATCATCGATGATCTCGTGCAGCGCCGTTTTAAGGGCGGATCCTGTTTTTCCATCTGCAGCTGAATAGTATTCTTCATAGGCTGGCGGATCAGAAGGGTCGGTTCCCCCTGCTGCTTCTTCAAAAGCAGAAGTCGACTTCACACCTGGATGAGAGAAGTAATCTGTCAGGCTTCCCGTAACTTTCAGCTTTTCCCCCATGAGTGACGGATTGCTTCTGAGACCGTAGTTCGAACGGAATGAAGAAGGGATCTGTACATAAATCATTTCATTGACATTCGTTTCCGATGGCGTATCAGCCAGAGCCAGTGCATAATCATTCGGGAAGTTCTCTGTCACGACAGATGACTCCGAGGTTGGCTGCCCAACAACGTAGCCCTCGACTGAATGGACTGAACCTGTCTGATTTACGATTGCCTGGCTTACAGAATAAGGTGAATCCCACGTACCGCTTCCTGCTGCATCTGTCTTGTCCACTTGTACGCCGCTGCAGCTTAATAAAACGAGGACGGACAAGGTAAGGATACTGATCAGCTTGCCTGAAACTTTTTTCAAACGTAACGCCTCCTTAATGCTGGTATACCTTTAGCGTACAATATAAAATTTTGAAAAAGGGTAAAATGAATGTAAATTTTCAAGAATAAGTAAAACCGACCATGCCGGGTTAGGATAAAAGCACTCCTGGTTGGAGGGAATTGGGTGTTATCACACAAATAAAAGCGCCGTCCTGTTCTTCGACGGCGCTTCCCCATAGTAGACTTATAAACGTTCAATCAAAACAGATGCCCCCATGCCTCCGCCTACACACAAAGAAGCAATCCCCTTCTTGAGATCCTGCCTCTTCAGTTCATGTACAAGCGAGACGGCGAGGCGTGCACCGGTGCATCCGACTGGATGCCCGATACTGATGCCGCTTCCATTCACATTCACCTTATTACGGTCAAGGCCCAGCTCCTTCTCAACAGCGAGATACTGTGCGGCGAATGCCTCATTGATTTCGAACAAATCAATTTCATCCAATGTCCATTCCCCTTTATGTAAACCCTTTTGAACAGCCGGTACAGGGCCGATGCCCATGATCTTAGGATCAACACCCGCAACAGAGTATCCCGTAATCCGTGCAAGCGGCTCCAGCCCTTTTTTTTCTGCTTCCTCTTCGCTCATCAGGATCAGTGCTGCTCCTCCGTCGTTCAAACTGGAAGAGTTGCCTGCTGTCACAGTCCCGCCTTCCCTGAATGCAGGCTTCAATTTAGCAAGTTTGTCAGCAGACAGTCCCGGACGCGGACCTTCATCCGTATCGATAACCTTTTCCCCTTTTCGTTCCTTTACCGTAACCGGAACGATTTGCGAGTCAAAATGTCCCTTTTCGATGGCATTCACCGCTCTTTGGTGGCTCAGCATGGCGAATTGATCCTGTTCTTCACGTGAAATATCATGAGATTCTGCAAGGTTTTCTGCTGTTTCCCCCATCATGATGCCGTGAATTGGATCCTCTAGCACTTCCCATACCGAATCACGGATCTCACCATGCTGTAACCTTTGGCCGAAACGGTGCTGTTTTAATATATACGGACTGGAGCTCATGGCTTCCACTCCCCCTGCCAAAACAATATCCGACAACCCTGTCTGGATCTGCATGGCGGCCGAGATGATGGCCTGCATCCCGCTTGCACACTGCCTCTGAACCGTGAAGCCTGTTGTCGTATCGGCAAAGCCTGCAAGCAGCGCTGCCGTCCTGGCCGTATTCGGCTGATCGGTGCGCTGGATACAATGGCCGAGGATCACTTCATCGATCTCATTCGAATCCAGTTTGCTTTGTTTCGCCGCTTCCTTCATGACAGGTACAATCAAATCTGTCGGCAGTAAATCTTTGAATGCTCCCCCGAATGCTCCAACCGGTGTACGAAGGGCCGATGTGATGACTACGTTTCTCATAATTGCTCTTCCCCTTTCATTGTTGTACGATTTTTTTACATCATGATTCCGCCGTCCACATGAAGGACGGTCCCATTCACATAATCACTGTCATCGGATGCCAGATAAAGATAAGCTTTTGCGATATCTTCAGGCTTGCCAAGCCTCCCGAGCGGAATCATCGATTTCATCCCTTCGATTACCTTCACAGGAACGCTTGCAACCATGCCGGTTTCAGTGAATCCCGGTGCGACCGCATTGACATTGATTCCTTTGCGGCCCAGCTCCTTTGCCCACGTTTTCGTCATTCCTACCACAGCTGCTTTTGCTGCAGCATAATTTGTCTGTCCCACATTACCGTATACTCCGCTTACCGAAGAAGTATTGATGATTTTCCCCTTTCCGTTTTCCACCAGGTGGGGAAGGACAGCTTGCGTACAGTTGAACACACCGGTCAAGTTGACATCGATTACTTTTTGGAAGTTTTCTTCAGAAAGCTTGTGAAGCATCCCATCTCTTGTGATACCTGCGTTATTAATGAGAATATCAATCTTTCCGAAATGTTCTTTGGCTGCTGAGACGAAACTGTCCACAGAATGCCGGTCCGCCACATCCCCTTGGAAGAATACCGCCTTTCCAGCACCAACCTCATTCAATGAGCGTTCTTTATCTCTCCCTGTTTCTTCATCAAAATCTACGAGAGCAACATGACAGCCTTCTTTTATGAAAACTTCAGCTGCTGCATATCCGATTCCATTTGCAGCTCCGGTAATAAGAGCCACTTTACTTTCCAGCCTCATGATATTTCCTCCTTTTGCTGCATAAACGATGTGATTGCCTCAAGCAGTTGGTCCAAGTCATCCACCAAAGGAGAATGACCGCTATTCTTCAACTCTTTAAATCGCGCATTCTCACCAATGTCTTCCACAATCTCACTGGCCATCGCATTCGTTATCACATAATCCCGGTCACCTCTCAATACAAGAGCGGGTATCTTTATCGAGCCGGCCTGAGCTGTTCCTTCCACCAGTCCGTTATGACGCTCACTGATATTGAAGGTATTCAAAGCATGATAGATTTCTGCGAGGTTACGCTGAGTCCTCATGTCATCGATATATTCCTCATAGAGCACCGGATCCGGCTGCGAATCCGTATAAATCAGCGCATTCCATAATGTGCGCAGGAATTCCCTGTCATTTTCGTCATACGCCCTCTGCACCGGAAGGGTCTTCCCTTTATCCCTTTTCACTTCATCCAACGTTGTCAACCGATTTCCTAAATCTGGGGAGCCATCCTCTTTTGTACCGAAAAATGGATATCCCCTGGTTGAAGCCGAGGCTAATAATATCAGCTTATCGCAATATCCCGGATGATCCGCGGCGAATTGCATGGCCACTGCCCCCCCTGTCGACCACCCGACGAGGCAAAATTCTTCCAACCCCAATTCATCAACCCAGTCTTTTAAATCGAGGGATAAATCTTTAATGCCTGTAATCGGTTGTGAATAACTGGATTCGCCGAATCCCCTCATATCGATCGCATAAAGTTTGTATCGTTGGTCCATTCGTTCCATCAGCAGATCCCAGTGTTTTGAAGAAGTCATATTCCCATGTACCAGCACTACAGGCAGATGACCTCCATTTCTTTCACGGTAAGCCATTGTTTCCCCATTCGCGAGCAGCACTTTTTTCATTTCAACCTCTGCCATTTTCAGTCCCTCCTTTAGGATTCGCCCCAAATGATTGTCGCTGCGCCCCATGCGTAACCGATACCGGCACTTACAAATACGACGACATCGCCTTCTTTCAAAATGCCCCTTTGTGCCGCAAGCTCAAGTGAAAGAATCTGATCAAATTGACCGATATGACCATAGTCCTCAAGATAGATCGATTGCTCATCATTCAATCCCAATTCCTTAAGCACATAATGGTGAGCAGATTTCTTCATATGAAGAATCGCTGCATACCCAATGTCACCTTCTTCATAGCCGCTTTTATAAAGAGATTCCCGGATCACCTTCAAAAAGTTATCCATGGATTTTTGTTCCAGTCTTTTTTTCATTCCACCGGGATCCGGTACATCAAGGAAATAACGATCCTCCGCAAGTATGGTGGAAGTCAGGGGCTCCACCGTGCCGCCTACCGGGACAATGACATCTTCTGAAAAAGAACCATCTGTCACAATCGCCGTCTCCATCAGCAGGTTTTTTTTCAATCCTTTTTGAAGGATCATCGCACCTCCTCCGGCTGCAAGATTAAACATGAAACGAGTACTCTCGTTTTTATAATTGATGAAATCACTGTTTCGATATCCTCCGGCAAGAAGCACCGTTCTGATGTCGGGGTCGGTTTCCATAAGACTTTTGGCAAGTTTCATCGCCATAATCGTCGTCCCGCACCGCAGCGAGGTGTCGAACGCCCATGCACGGTAGGCTCCGATCTCTTCCTGCAGCTTGATGGCTGCCGTCCATAAAGGATATTCCTTATGTTCTTCCCCCACGTAAATGACAACATCTATCTCTTTAGGATCCAGTCCAGCTTTTTCAATGGCAGACTTTGCTGCTTTGATTCCCATGGCACAAGTATGGTCCCCCGGTCCTGGAACCGTTTTCTTTCTTATTCCCATTTTGTTTTCGACAACTTCTGCCGGAAGTCCTGCTTTCTCGGCAATTTCCTGACCCGTCATGGTTTCTTCCGGCAAATAAATCCCCGTACTCAGTATACCGACTGTCATGGCGCTCCCCTCCTCATCCTGCTATTTTCTTTTCCTCTGGCCGATGTTTCTTCACTGTTTTCTTCTTACTGCCTATTTTCCGCAGCGATCCGACAATGCCGGCAGGGAAGAACATGACTGCAAGGATGTAAAGAATCCCGAAAAAAATGATCCACCTTTCAAATATCGGATACGTGCCAGCAAGTTCCGTCAGCCAGTGGTGGGCAAACTCAATCAACCCTGCCCCGATGATTGCACCGATCAGTGTGCCGACCCCGCCTATGATGGTCATCAGCAGCGCATCAAGCGTGATATCCATTGTAAAGACGCTCGTGTTCACAAAGCGTAAGGAAATGGCATAAAGCGATCCTGCAAGACTAGCCAGCACCCCTGCGATGACACTTGCGATGATTTTGTAATGAAGGACGTGAAAGCCCAGGGATTCAGCTCTTTGCTCGTTTTCCCTTATAGCCTGAAGAACCGAACCTGCGGGGGATTGTGTAAACCTTTTGAGGATAAAATACACCGCGGCCATCACTGCAAGGCACGCAAAATAAAAGGTCATCCTGTCTTTCATGAAATCCGGTGTCCGGAATGTAAATCCATCATTCCCAAATGTAAGTGTCCTCCATTTCTCTGCCAAAACCAGGAACAATCCTGCAAAAGCCAGGGTCAGCATGGCGTAAAAGTGGCTTTTGAGGCGCAGGGTCAGGAGACCGACAATATAGCTGACGATTCCCGCAACAGCGAAACCAGCCAGCAGGGAAATGAAAAACCACATCATGGTAGGTTCCATCCGGTCCAAAAAGATCCCTGTAGAATACGCCCCAATTCCGAAAAACATGGCATGCCCGAATGAAACGATGCCTGTGTATCCCAGCAGAAGATCATAACTCATCGCAAAGATCCCGAAAATGAATATTTGAGTCAGCAGGATCATCATGCTCCTTGAATCATTAAACAAAGGAAACAGCACCAAAATAAGAAGTGCGATCCCCATAAACATATTTGAACGGCTTTGAAGGATTTTCATTACCTCACCCCTTTACTGTAAATAATCCCTGCGGCCTGAAAATGAGTACGAGTGCCATCAGTATCATGTTGACGGCGAGTGATAACTCAGGGACGTAATAGGTCATAAACGAACCTGTCATCCCTACCAAAATGGCTGCAAACAGGGATCCTGGAAAGCTTCCCATCCCCCCGATCACCACGACGATGAACGCAAGGATCGCAAATTCCATTCCCATTTCGGCATAAATCACACCTGAATAAGGAGCAAGTAAAATCCCGCCCAGTGCCGCAAGTGCAGAGCCCACCATAAATACATACATGAAAACTTTTTTGATATTGATTCCAAATGCCTCTACCATTTCCTTGTTCATGACGCCTGCACGCACGACCAATCCTACTTTTGTTTTCTTCAAAATGAGCTGGACAACGCCAAAGATGAAGAGACCTGTTGCAATGATAAAGAGCCTGTATTTAATGATGATGACATCTCCTATCACCCAGCTGCCCGCAAGGTACTCAGGAGCTCTTGCTGATAATTGATTCGGGCCCCATACCACTTTCAATAATTCCGAGAGAATGAGCATGAACCCTAACGTGATCAGAATCTGCTGTACGTGATTCCCGTAAACAGGCTGAATGATGAACTTTTCGGTCACCATCCCCAGAATCAACCCCGTCACTACGGCCCCGATGATCCCCAGGACAAAACTGTCCGTCAAAGCATAAAGCCACACACCGCTGTAAGCCCCCCACGCAAATAATCCTCCATGGGCAAAATTCAAAACATCCATCAACCCAAAAATCAAAGTCAAACCGGCTGCCAGCAGAAAAATCAGCATCCCTGTCGCCAGGCCGTTCAGCGCTAAATTGATGATGAGGTCCATATGACCGCCTCCTTTATGCAATCCCCAGATATTTCTTCTTCATATCGTCATCTTTCACAAGCATCTCCATCTGCCCGTCATGGACCGTCTTTCCATCGTCGATGATATAGAACCGGTCCCCTATCTTGCTCGCCATGATGAAATTCTGCTCCACGAGAAGGATTGTTGTCCTTTCTTTCATTTCAACGATGGATTCCATCACTTTTTCCACAACGATCGGAGCAAGCCCCTTACTCGGTTCGTCAATGAGAATCAAATCGTTATCATTCAGATAAGCTCTCGCGATCGACAGCATTTGCTTTTGTCCCCCGCTCAAATTCCCCCCGGCCTTCTTCCAGAATTTCTTTAGATCCGGGAAAAGATCGATGATCCAATTCATCCTGTCCTTTGTTTCCACGTCCTGTTTCCGCATCGCCACTTTCATATTTTCCTCTACAGTCAGGTCCCCGAATATCCCCTGATCTTCAGGCACATACCCGATCCCTTTGTCAGCAGTCTTAAACGTCGGCAGCCCCTGGATTTCCTCCCCTTTATATATGATTTTCCCCGATGAAGGAGGCGTCAGGCCCATGATGCTTCTGAGACTCGTGGTTTTCCCCGCACCGTTCCTTCCAAGAAGTACGGTGACCTCTCCCTTCTTCACTTCAAACGAGACGCCCTGAAGGATATGATACTGACCTATATACGTTTCGATATTCTCCACTTTAAGCAGTGTGCTCATCGTATAGCCCTCCCAGATAAGCCGATTGCACTTGTTCATTCTTCATGATTTCCTTGGGGTGATCATCGGCAAGGAGACGTCCGTTGAATAACACCATGATGGAATCGGAAAGATCCATGATCATGTCCATTTTGTGTTCGATCAGTACAATCGTTTTGCTTTCCTGCTCTTTGATCTTCCGGATCACATCCAAAATCGCGGGAACCTCTTCCAAAGACATGCCTGCCGTCGGTTCATCAAGCAGCAGGATCTCTGTATCGAGCGCGAGCAGCATCGCAATCTCAAGTTTTCTCTTTTCTCCGTGTGCAAGATTCACGGCAAGGAAATCGGTTTTCTTCGTGAGCATCACCAGCCCGATCAAACGGTGGGCTTCATCCATGATCTCCCTGAAGCTGCTTTTATTCCGGTGCATGATATACCGGATCCCCCTCTTGGACTGGACTGCCAGTCTTACATTCTCTAAAACTGTCAGATTTGGGAATACATTCGTTATCTGAAAGGACCTGCCGATACCGAGCCGTGCCCTCTTCGCAGGGGACAACTTCGTCACATTCCTGCCTTTCAGATACACATCCCCGCCCGTCGGTTTCAACTGGCCGCTCAATAAGTTAAACAGGGTCGTCTTCCCCGCACCATTCGGGCCGATGATCGATTTGAATTCCTTTTCCGGAACAGTAAAGGAAACGTTATCAACCGCTGTATGGCCGCCGAATTTTATCGTTAAATCTTTCGTTTCTAAAATCGCCACATCTATCACCCATTCTTTTAAGGATTGATATTCAGGAAAAGGCTGACCGCTTCCATGCCCTGTTCCGCCGGGACGGGAGCAAGGAAAGCCGGTCAGCCCTGCCTTAATTCATGATTGGAGGAGCAGTTTCTTCAGGTGAAAGCTCTCTGATCAACACAGGAACCGGATACGGCACCCCTTCTTTCTTTTCCAGCCTGATTGCATAAAGAGTCTGCAATGCCTGATGATCCTCTTCACGGAACGTCATTTTCCCTTTAGGCGTCTCGAAGCTCATCCCTTCCATTGTTTCGATCAATGTATCCGGGTCTAGATCCCCTTCTGTCTTTTTGATGGCTTCCACAATCGAAATCGCAGCACTCATGCCTCCCGGAGTGAACAAATCAGGAACCTCTCCGTCATATTTCTTCTTATGCTCTTCCACTAGCCAGTCATTGATTTCATTATCAGGCAGCTCATGATAATAAACCGAGAAGCCTTCCATACCGACAAGCGGTTCCATTGCCGACAGGGCAGCGATATCCGGTGCACCGGTCGAAATCTTTATTCCTTTGTCCTGAAGCTTCATATCAGCAATTTGATTCCAGGGTGAATTCGCACCCGCCCAAATGACAAATAAATAATCAGGCTTTGCTTCAATCACTTTTTGGATATTGGATGTGAAGTCCGTCGCTGCAGGATCTGCATACTCTTCATGGACAACTTCCGCTCCAAGCTTCTCTGCCGCTCCCTTGAATGCAGCCACCCCATCACGGCCAAACGAATAGTCAGGCGCCAGTGTCGCAATCTTCACCCCATCTTTAGCAATGGCGGCCGCTCCTGCCACTGCGTCCTGTGACGAGTTCCGTGCCGTTCTGAATATATATGGATTAAACTCTGAACCTGTAATACTGTCAGCTACCGCAGGTTCTACAACCATGATCTTTTCATATTCTTCGGCCAGCGGAAGCACCGCCAGGGTATCCCCTGAACTTGAGGATCCCACCAGGAAATCCACTTCATCCTCTTCCAATAATTTTGTTGCCTTTTGAACCGCCACTTCCGGTTTTGTTTCCGTATCTTCAAATACGACTTCTATTTTCTTACCGGCCACTTCCATCGTACCGTCCGTGGCATATTCCAATCCCAGTTCAAATCCCCTTTGCGTCTGCTTCCCGTAAGACTCCAAAGCCCCGGTCAACGAAGCAAGCACCCCGACCTTCACCGTTTCCTTATCTGAGGATCCGCCGCCTGACCCGCTGCTGGACTCCGAGTTACAGGCCGTTGACATAACCAGCATACCTGACAGCACCATCACCAAAGCCGGCCACTTCATCGATTTCTTCATCTTTACTCCCCCTTGTTTAAAAACTAAAGCAAAATAGCTTTGACACCATCGTAGGGAATGGGAGTTACAAATGAGTTACAAAACCGAAAAGCGGAGGCGGCTCGTTCAGAGGCGACAAGCATAAGGCGAACAAGCCAGAAAGGCGCTCTTTGCCTTTTTGGCTTGTTTGACTTATGACCTCGAGCCTCTAGCCGCCGGAGCTGGACATCAGGAAAAGTGAAAGGGCTTTGCCCAGAAGCGTGGGGCATAAGGCAAATCGGCCACGAAGGCGTTCTTTGCTTTCTTGGCCGGTTTGACTTATGACATGTGCTTCTAAGCCCTGGAGCCGGACAAAACGAAAAGCGGAGGCGGTTCGTTCAGAGGCGACAAGCAAAAGGCGAACAAGCCAGAAAGGCGCTCTTTGCCTTTTTGGCTTGTTCGACTTATGACCTCGAGCCTCTAGCCGCCGGAGCTGGACAAATCGAAAAGCGGAAGGGCTTTGCCCAGAAGCGGGTGGCATAAGGCGAAGCGGGCACGAAGGCGCTCTTTGCCTTCTTGGCCGGTTTGACTTATGACATGTGCTTCTAAGCCCTGGAGCTGGACATCACGAAAAGCGGAGGCGGCTCGTTCAGAGGAAGGGGCATAAGGCTGGAATATCAGGGGGTCTGGGAGTCCGAGGGGTGCGGGACGTTATAACAGCATGAGCTGCTTAAAGATTTTTCGACAAGTGGCTCGTATTTTCAAAATGTGGCACGTAAATTTGAAATCTGGCTTGTATTTTTCAAAAGTGGCACGTAAATTGTGGAAAGGGGCTTGAAACGTCTGCCACCGCCTCCTTTTTTGTTCTTTACATCGAACAAAAGACGTTTTTACCCATGAATATGATAATTTCCCCAAGCATTCAAGCATGAAAATACAATTTTTCATCTTAATCCAGTCGTTTTCCAACCTTCTTCTATCAAAAGCTGCCCCAGGTCCGCATAAAAAAACAGGCCCCCACAACCCGGACCTGTTTCTCCTATTTAACCATTCTCTATTTCTCTATTTTTCTATATCCTATTTCTCTATTTCCCCGCCCCTATCACCATATCGTACATTCTTTGTGTGGCCTCCATCGGGGCGACTCCCAGTTCGCTGTCCAGGAGTTTTTTGCACCTTTGAAACCACTTCACTGCTTGGGGACGGTTATTCTTTTGATAGTAACAATACATCAGGTTCCTGTAAGCTTCTTCCCATAACGGATCGTGTTCGATAATGACGAGGCAGGAATCGATGGCATCTTCATAGCTTTCTTTACGTACAGCGAGCTGCGCCATTTTCTCCATTCCCCTCAGGTACAGATGCTGCAGTCTTTCCCTTTCTTTTTCTGTCCACCACGTTCCTTTACGGTCAGGCAGAAAGGAGCCTTTATAGAAGTTCATTCCCCTTTTCAGGTATTGAAGGGATTGATCTGCATCGGCTTCCTTTAAGCCCTGTGATACCCAATTTGAAAATTGGTCACTGTCATACTCGATCCCTGCCACTCCATTCAGTTTGTATCCTTCCTGCACCCTGCTGATGAAGAATGCCTTCCCTCTCGCCGGCCGGTTCGGTTCCAGTACATTATTCAATGTGTTGAGGGCCACTTTGAAATCCCTGTCGGCACCTCCCCCTTCCGGCCAGAGCTCTTCGATGACTTCTTCCTTCCGCTTTATACTGTTACGGTGGATGAGGAGATACTGAAATAATTCCTTGGCTTTCTCTCTTTGCCATTGTTTTTCGGTAACCCTCTCATCTCCGAGCCATATTTCGAAGCTCCCCAGCGTGTGGACTTTCAAGGTATAGCCAGGATGGGAGGCAAGGGATTCATATCCCATTTTCGCAAGTAGTTCGAGGCAATAAGCTGCATGGATCCCTTCCTGATGGGCTTTTACCAAGTAAGGGATGATGCTCTGCAGATCTTTTGGCCCGAAAGTGGTCTGCCTGAAGAATATGAACTCATAATTCCCTATTTGCACTTCATTCAGAAAGGCGGTCATATACTCCTTGAATTCTATCTGTTTTTCCCGTTTGTAGGCGACTGCGCTCTTCCATAGATTCGTAAGCATTCTCCCGTAGCCGTCCCCGCAGGCATCAAATAATCTGCCGGCCTTGGTGATCTGTTTGTAAGATTCGTCTAGTTCCCCTCGGTAATAATCATTTATCCCCGCGCTCAGCAGGATCAAGGAAGAAAGCCAGGAATCCTCCACTTTTTCTGTTTCATGCAGTGCTTCCTTCGCATATTCTTTTGCCTTTTGATGATCACCCATTCTGCTGTATAAAATCGACAGACCCATGAACGGCTCTGCTTTTCCTCTGGAAATATTCATTTGACTCATTAATTCCAAAGAGGTTTCGTAGCAGTTTTTCGCCAGGTCGCTTTCATATTCATTGATCAATTGAACGGCGTGCCCCATGCGTATCCAGCCGCACGCTTCCACAAATGGGGATTTTGTTTTGATTCCCTGGCTTATTCCCTGCTGTGCAAGGACTTTGGCTTCACTGCCATTTCCCATGAATGACTCAATCAATGAGAGCAGCAGTTCTTTTTCACGGTGAGACTGAGGAAGCTGTTCATGGTCTTCTTTTTCCATAAGGAGCCCCTTTGCTTCATGAAGCTTCCCGGTCCGGAGAAGCATCCTTGCTAAAAGATTCCCTTCTTCCATCATGACTCCATTTTCCCTGCCTTTTTCATACCAGATTTTCGCCTGCACCGCTTTGCCGGAATTGACCAGGTTTTCCGATATCATATAGTAGAGCTGATTTTTTTCGTTGCTGAAACCATCCTCTTCACCCTCCAGTGACTCAATCGCTTTTAATAGATATCTCTGAGCTTTGCCTGGCTGGATCGTATCGAGGTATATACTTCCCACTCCTCCATACGCGCGGCTTAAGATCAATGCATCCTGTTTATCACGGGCTTGCCTAATCCCGCTTGTATATGCTTTCTCAGCCTTTTCATAAAATGACCGGTAGCGAAAGAATTCTCCCTGATATACCCAAAGGGAATAATAGCGATCCTTGATTTCTTCAGGAAGCTGCCGAAGATAGTCACCCAGTGTCTCAAGGTGCCCGCTCTTGATCATGCCCTCGGCTTCCCTCGTCAATATCGAGGCGACTGCCTCCATGTTTCCCATTTTAAAGTAATGATGGACCGCTTTTTCCCACTGCCCTTTCCGTTCAAAATAGTAAGCGCATTTCAACTGCAGCTCATTATACAGTGGAGGATTTTCATCTGCCAATTTCTTTTCAAGATAGGTTTTGAATAAAGCATGAAGACGATAATGGGATGCTCCTTTCATTTCCTGGAGCAGAGCATTTTTCTCTGAAAGCTGCTTCAGCATCTGATGAGATCCCGGCACATCGAAAACCGCAACGCATGTGTCGCCATTGATTTCCTCGAGAATGGAGATTTGCTTTAAAAATTGCTGTACGATGGGAGATTGCTTCGAAAAGACTTCATGTGCCAAATATTGAAATAGTTCTGTCAAGGAAGAATAATGCTTATCCACCATCAGGATGTCCGGGTTTTCCTGAAACTGGGAGTGAATCATACTGACAGCGATCACCCATCCTTCCGTCAATTTGCATATTGCCCGGATCTCCTCTTCTGGAATCGCCTTATCATAGAAGTCAGTAAGAAGCATTTCCACTTCATCATCATTCAGGCATAAATCGGCTTCTGTTATCTCGAGCAGGTGACGGGAAATCTTCAGTTGAATGAAAGAACTCCATGATGGTTTGGTCCGGGTTGAGAGAAGGAAGTGCATGTGATTCGGGAGGTATTCCACTACCTTTTCCATCCACTGGTTGATAAGGAAGGAATGATCGATCAGATGATAGTCATCCAGGATGATGGTCAGAGAATGTGGGATCTTCATACATTCATTGATAAAGACCGCACTTAATTTATAAAGCTCTTCTTCTTTGATATACTGGCCGATTGATTCCAGCGTTTCCTTTAATTCGCCGCCAAATCCAGGCACCTGCTTCTTCATGCTGTATAAAATATTCGTAACAAATGGCACCAATCCATCGTCATTGGCCGTGATGGAATACCAGCAATAATCCAGATTCTCATCCTGCAAGAATTGACTGACTGCTGTGCTTTTTCCATACCCCGCCCCGGAATGGACGATCAATAGTTTATAGTTTGTAATCGTTCTCATTTTTTTCATTAACTCAGGCCGCCGAATATACGACTCTTTGACGACTGGCGGAACAAATTTCGTTTCAATAATAGGAATTTCCGTTCCCACACGATCACCCTCAAAACGAACGAATTTTCTTACTATTTTACCATATATCCTGCAATTTGAACGGATGGATACAGCTTAATTCCATTTAAGCAGCAAAAAAAAGAATTCTGTTCATCTGCCCGAACAAAATTCTTCCTGTTTATCAGTTCTTGAATTGCATATCCCATTCATCGAGCGGCCAGTATCTGAGGTCGACTTTCCCGACTACCTGCTCTTGATCGACGAACCCGAAGTATCTGCTGTCCATGCTGCCTCTGCGGTTGTCGCCGAGAACGAACACTTCCCCCTCAGGCACTGTCTTTTCACCGGTGATTTCTTCAATCGTGAAGTCCCCGGTCAATTTATTCCCTGCATATTCTTCCTTGAATTTATCAAGGTAAGGTTCCGGATAATATTCTCCGTTGACATATAATTTATCATCTTTATAGACTACTTTATCACCAGGCAGGCCGATGATTCTCTTTACGTAATCTTCTTTTTCGTTTGCATGGAAGACAACGACGTCGAACCGCTTCAGCTCACCAAGCTGATAGCCGATTTTGTTGACGACAAGCTTGTTTCCATCTTCCAATGTGGGCATCATCGATTCGCCTTCCACCACATAATTTGAGAAAAGAAAAGTTCGAATGACGATAAAAATAATTAATCCTATTCCCAGGGCTTTGATCCATTCAAGACCTTCTCTTTTTACCTCTTCTCTCAATTTGATTCCTCCTGCTTTTTCCGTTCAATCTTTTGATCGATATCGAGCTTTTTATTTAAACGAATTTCAATTTGTTTTCCAACCAGCCACAACACAAAGATGATGACGCCTACAATCACTGTGCGAACAGGCTGTTTCACTAAAGATATGATATCATATCCGATGAAACTTATGGTAAAAATCATCACCATTTTTCCCGTCAGGACAGCAAGCATATACTGTGCGATGCTGATGCTGGATAATCCAGCAACGACGTTTACAAGCGCTGAAGGGGTAAACGGGAAACATAAGAGCAGGAACAATGGTCCAAAACCATGTTTGTCCACCCAGCGGGTCAGCCTCTTCACTTGACGGTTGTTCCGCAGAAATTGAAACACCCGTGCCTCCCCATACCTCCTGACGAGCACAAACACTAGCAGGGCTCCCCCGGCTGCACCGGTCCAGGAGAAAAGGAATCCGAACCACAGGCCGAAAGCGTTGGCATTCGCCATCACAAACACAAACAGCGGCAGGAATGGGAGAAAGGCCTCCAGCATAGGCAGGAGAATTCCCGCGAATGGCCCCAGTGCTTTATACTGCTGAATCAATTCCATTATATTTTCGAGGGTAAACCACTCTTTTATTGCATTAATATCCATAGTATATGTTTCCCCTTATACGACGATGAACGATTCTCATTCGTTATCACATTGGCTTGCTCACTTTATCATATCATATCACTTTGAGATTTCCATACTCCGTACTTAAACCTTTGCCAAAATAAAGGAAATTTAAACAGGACCGCATTCTTTCTGGTGCCAGTGAATCCCATGCTGTTTCCTATCAAAAATAAACCGCCATTCCATAAAGAAATGGCGGTACGTACTTAATTACAGATACCTGTCAAACCAATCGATGATTTCCTGAAGCCTTGCTTCCCGCAAAGACGGTCTTCCGGTCCGGGACAGATTATGGTTCGATTCGGGGAATCGTACAAACCTTGACTGTTTCCCGTCCCTCTTTAAGGCTATGTACAATTGTTCAGCCTGTTCAATCGGGCAGCGGTAATCTTTTTCACTGTGGAGGATCAAGAGCGGAGTATGGATGTTCTTCACATAGGCAAGCGGAGAGTGCTTCCATAACGTCTCGATATCATGCAGTTCACACTTCATCTGCCATTCCGAGAAGTAATATCCGATATCGCTCACACCATAAAAACTGATCCAATTACTGATCGACCTCTGGGTAACGGCTGCTTTGAACCTGTCGGAATGAGAGATGATCCAATTGGTCATGAACCCGCCATAACTCCCTCCGGTAACCCCGAGCCTGGAATCGTCAATCCACTTATGTTCCTCAAGGACATAGTCCATTGCCGCCATGATATCGCGGTAGTCCCCTCCGCCATAGTCCCCCCTTACTGCATCAACAAAGGCCTGTCCATATCCATGGCTCCCACGCGGGTTTATGTATAAGACGCCATAGCCGCTGCCGGCGAGAAGCTGCAGTTCATGAAAGAAAGTATTGCCATACATGGTGTGGGGGCCGCCATGAATTTCTACGATCAAAGGATATTTATTTCCTTCACTGAAGTTTACAGGCTTCATGATCCACCCTTGAAGGGGCAGGCCATCCCCGCCGTCGATCATGAACATCTCCGGGGACGACAGCTGTCTGCCATTCAACCATCCTGCATTCACATCGGTCATTTTTTCTATCTTCCCTGTCGGAACGTGCAGCGTATAAAGCTCACCCGGTTGTTCCGGTTTACTCATGGCGAGGACCGCTTTCTGTCCTTCCGAGTGAAAGTCGAAACCATAAATATGCTGCTCTTCTTCAAACAGGGCAGGATAAACCGCACCCTCTATGTGAGCATAATAGAGGATTGTATTGCCGCGGTCGGATGCGATGAAATAAAAGCTTTCATTATCCTTCGACCAGACGATACCCGACTGCGAAGACCCTTGTATGCTGTCACTATTAAGATAGTCCCCCACCGGGAGATCCATCGCTTCGATAAGCGGCAGGGAGATACCCGATTCCATATTGTATAAATGAATCTTGTTCTGTGTGGCATTTTCATATTCCCGGTTATGACCTATGTAGGCAAGGTATCTTCCGTCAGGGGAAAAACTGGCCCCTCCATAATACCCCTCTTCTTCCGATACTCTTCTCGATGTCTTCGATTTTAAATCAAATAAGTAAAGGGCCGAAGTAAATGAAAAATCCTTATTCTCTTCAAAGTCAGCTGAATAGGCGATATTGCTGCCATGCCATGTATGAAGTGCATAATCATGTTCGTCATCCGTCAGCCTTTTCATCTCATTTTGTGCGAGATCGATCAACACAATCTGGGCATAACGATCATCATGAAATCCGCGGTCATCGGATTTATATTTCATGGAGGAAGCAACAAAAGGCTTAATCTTATCTTCTTTTTCCTCATTGTCCCCTTGAAGAGATTCGCCTTTTTCCAAACGGATCACACATGCGATTTTTGTTCCGCACGGCGACCAGACAGGATTGGAAATTCCCCTTCCTGCAGTTGTCACCTGCTCCGCTTCCCCGCCATTCCTGTTCATCACATAAAGCTCCGGGTTCCCGGTGCGGTTGGATATAAAGGCAATGCGTCCTCCATCCGGCGACCATCTTGGCGAAGACACTTTCTCCTTCCCGAAAGTCCATTGAGCCGTTTTGCCAGTGCCCGGCTCAAGACAGAATAAGCAAGAAAGATAATCATCCTTTTCTTCATCCATGACAGTCTGCACAAAAACCACCGCTTTTCCATCCGGCGATAACCGTGGATCTGAAAGAGCCTTTATCTGATATAAATCTTTTATGTTGATTGCATTGGAATTCATATTTACTAACTCCTTTTTTATTACGTCCTGAATATTTAGTTCGACAGTGAAAGTTTATTTCCTTTAGCAGCTGGGCAGTTCCTCCCAGAGGCCCACCAGCCCCCCGCGGAAAGTGTAGACTTCACAAAAATCAGGCAGCAGTATTAAACGGATAGGAAAGGCTCTTCTCCTTCATACTAACAACAAATCCCCGATTCTCCATTTTTCGCTATTGAAAGTAAATCCATTTCAATTTAAAATAGAAACACGAACATAAGTTCGATAACAGAGAATGAAAAGAGGTCTTTTCATATGACACGAATCCCGGAGAATGACCGTAACATTTTAGAACAGGCCATTTACCTGCCCATGGTGCTGACAATTTTAAATCGAGACTTGCAAATTGTAGATAAAAGCCCGTTTAAACTCAAGCGCCCTTATCTTGAACTGATTGAAGAAACCATGAAAGTCATCCAGGGCGAGCTTGCATATGTGAAAAAGTATATGAGGGTAAATAAGATGAAGGTGGAAAGGCTCCAATCGGACGATGCATTCACTATGTATATGTTTTTATACAAAGGATACGAGGAGCATCACAATTACTTTAACCCGCGGCTCCGAAACAGAGTGGAAGAGTTATTGCGTCATTATTTATTCCGCCGGTTCCTGGAAACAAAAGCCCCTTCGGAAAAACCGGAGAGCCCCCGCCAGGCCTGACTTCCACTCAAATAAAAAAAGCGTGATCAAAGGCTTCTCACGCATTTGTTTTATTTTTCAGGTAGAATGATTTCATCGTGTATTTACTTTCCATCTCTGAAACCCGCTGGGAATAGGCGATTCGAAGGCTGGAAGTACGAAGCATTTGATTTTCAAATGAGCTGTATGAAATGGGGATCAGGTGGGATTCCCGATTTTGAAAGGTCACGGAGGTTTGACCGTTCTCGGCAGCAGCATAACTCATTACGTGGGAATGGGATATCCACATACAATCACTCTTCACAGGAGAAACCGTCGGAAAGAAAAACATCGACATATGAGGATTTAACATGATTGGAGCCTTATATGAAATACCAATCAGCTCTTTCGTGCCGTCCTTCCTTCCCTGGTACGAAGAACCGAAGAATTCACAGCTTTTCTTCAAAATGTCCATCGGCTTAAACGGAGAAAGTATGACCTCCTCCATTTCAATGATTTCAGTAAATGTCTTGGCACCATATTCTACAGGCTTTAACATCAAAGTATGAGGATTCACTTCATATTCTTCCAAAATTCGCGATTTACCCTTCATATTTTCTCCTCCTTTTACATATTTCTCCAAAATAATACCACAAATACCAACAGGTGTCTCCATTATTTTTAAAAAATTCAGATATTATTTCATTGAGCCTGGCCCCCTCGATAAAAATTATCAGAATATTTAATATTTTAGTTGAATTTTTGTCTCTCCTTCCATATACTAATAAAAAGAATTCAGAGGTGGTCGTATTGGAAAATAAAAAGTCCTATACAGAAATGATGAAAGCTTCTGCGATGACCCGGAAACGAAATGGCGAAAAAAATGTCATGGAAATCTACGTTGATATGCTGCTTAACGAAATCGTTCTCACGTCCCAAAAGACTAAGTTGTTAGAAGACATCGATGCAGCCCTGGATCATAGAGATGAATCGTTATTTTTAAAACTCACCGAAGAATTAAAGGAAATCAATATTCGATACGGATCATAAAAGAAAGGCCGGCTCTCACGAACGAGCCGGCCTTCCTTTTTGCCTGAAGAATGACTTTGACCATAAAAGTAAAAGCTAAACGCAAAACCTTTACATGGAGCGATCGCCATGATTTTCATCAAGATACTTATCCTTTATTTAGTCACCATCGCGGCCATGAGGCTCATGGGGAAATCGACCATCGTCCAGATGACGCCCTATGATCTCGTCGCCATCATCATTGTAGGGACAATCGCTTCAGAGCCGTTAATCAGTACAGAGTTCTGGCCGACCTTCACCGCACTGGTCATATTGGTGGCCCTTCATGTCCTTTTTTCACATCTTACGTTATGGCAATGGGGAAACAAATTCTTCTTGGGTGAGCCGACACTCCTGATTAAAAACGGAGAAATTCTTGAAGACAATCTGGAAAAATCAAAGATTTCCCTAATCCAGCTTGCTTCCATCCTGAGGGCAAACGGCTATCCGAAAATCTCCGACGTGGATTATGCCATGCTGGAGCCGATCGGGGAAGTCAGCGTCATCCCCAAGGTAGAAAACACACCTGTCACGGTTCAGCACCTGAATTTAAAGATTGATGACGAAGGCCTCCCCATCTCGGTCATTGTCGATGGGAAAATCCAAAAACGCAACTTGCACCTGCTCGGGAAAAACAGGGATTGGCTGATGGCTCAATTAACTGAGGAAGGTCTCCACCCTAAAGACGTCATTTATGCGTATATGACAGAGAAGAAGAAAAATCTCGTCATCAGTAAAAGGGAAAAAGCCTAGTCAATCGACCAGGCTTTTTTACTTTATTCCTTCTCTTCTTGTTCATATTGCTCAAGCATGATTAAACGCTCCATCATCGTCGGGTGCCCGTATCTGAAAATTTTCACCAGGATCGGAGGGTTCACCTGCGAGAGGCCGACCTTGGAAAGCTTCTGAAACGAAGTAATGGCTGCCTGTTTATCATCTGTCATCTCGATTGCATACCGGTCCGCACGTGTTTCCTGATATCGGGAAATCCAGTTCGAAAACGGACTGACCGCAAACATCAGCATGCTTGTGAGCAGGAGGAATAAAGGCAGGGAGCTGAGACTCGAGACACTCGAAACCTTGATATCGTCCTTATAATTGGCCACGATCCCCCTCATCAGCTTCGAAGCCAGGAACAAACCGAAGAATGAAAGCACCAGATAAATCGCAATTCCGATATAGATATGTTTTTCTACATAGTGAGCCATTTCATGAGCCATGACAAACAGAATTTCTTTGTCTGTCAGTTGCTCCAGTGTCGTATCCCAAAGAACGATCCGGGAATTCGACCCCACCCCATTCACATAGGCATTGAGCGAATTTGTCTTTTCGGACATATCCACCTCGAACACATGATCAGCAGGGATTTCCGCTTTATCCGCCAGCGTCAGGATCTTTTGTTCAAGGGCTTTATCCTTAAGAGGATAGAAATCATTATACAAAGGATCGATCACAACCGGCTGGATGAACATCATGAAAATCGTAAACGGAACGGACAATGCCCATGCCGCCAGCCACCATCGGTTCTTAAACTTCTTCATAAGACCATACAGGACAGAAACAATGATGAACATAATCAAATAGTTCACCCAGAAATCCGTCAATTCATCCTTCATCCACATCGAAAAATTCTGTGTGGAAATATTATACGTCCTTGAAATTTTATAAGAGATGAACTGCAAAGGGAAAATGGCAATGAATGAAGCAAGCGACAACCAGAACAAGTAAACCGCCGTCTGGATGAATCGGTTTTTCGCCGTGCCCCTCGCCCATTTTTCAAACCCTCTTGATACACCTAAAATCAGGATCAGGAAATAAAACAACCACTCATAAGGAGTCGACAGGAAAAACAGCAGATTCTTGATTTTCGAAAATTCCTCACTCAGCATGATCTCCCTGGCATTCATGAATGTGGCAGGATCTGCACTGCTCCCTTTAAAGCTGTCAGGCAGCGAGGAATCCGCCAGAATAAATAAATACACATATAAAAATAATCCCAGCAGCAAATAACCAAGCACCGCCCGGAAAGCCCACTTTCTTACCAAATTACCTTCCTCCCTTCCTACCTCTCTTACTATATGTAATATCTTGTCCTTTTAAATAGAACAAGAAAAGTGGAGGCGGCTCGTTTAGAGGCGACAAGCATAAGGCAGGGCAGCCATAAAGGCGCTCTTTGTCTTTTTGGATGGCATGACTTATGTCTCGAGCCTCTAGCCGCCGGAACTGGACAACATAAAAGCGAAAGGGCTTTGGTCAGAGACGGGGGGCATAAGACGAATAGAACATGAAGGCGATTTTTGATTTTTGCCTTCTTGGCCGGTTTGGCTTATGACAAGGGCCTCTAAGCCCTGCAGCTGGACAAAAGAAAAGTGGAGGCGGCCCGTTTATAGGCGACAAGCATAATATCCAGCCGGTCCCCGGAATGTCCAAACAAAAAAGCCACGGGAACACGTGACTTTTTTCCTTACATTAAGAATACCGAATAAAGAGATAAAATGGAAATTGCACCGATGACGACCACAATCACATTCGCTCCGAGGAAAGCAAGGAGGAAGGCAGCGGCTGTCCCGACAAGGCCGAATAAAAGATTGCCCTCTTGAATCAATAAAATGCTGGGGAATATCAATGCACCCAAAACCGCAAACGGTACATTTTTCAAGACACCCTGCAAAAAAGGAGGAAGCTCTTTTCCTTTAAAAACGATAAAAGGGAGCATCCTCGGAATATAGGTGACCACTGCCATCCCGATGATCATCCAGATCACAGCATTATTCATCCCCGACTCCTCCCCCTTTCCGTTTCAATACGACAACCGCCTCCACAAGGATGGCTGAAACAATCGTTGCCAGTACAATAGACCAGCCGTTCGATAAATTCGTGGTAAATAGGAGTACACTGTTCATAGCCCCCGCGGTCAATGCCAGAAAAGTCACCTTGACGCTTTTTTTCATTGACGGGACAAGGAGGCCGACGAACATGGCATAAAGGGCGATGGTCATACTTGCCTGCAGGAACCCGGGAAGGATCTCGCCTATAAAGTATCCGATCCCTGAGTTGACCACCCAGCTGCCATACGAAATCAAAATGACACCGAAGGCGAAACCCGTCTTTACTCTTCCCTCTTTCACACTGATGACTGTGAATGTCTCATCAGTGATCCCGAATGCGTAGCCCAGTTTTTTATACAGCACATCATCATCCAGCTTCTCACTCAGCGATGCAGACATCAAGAAGTGCCGGATATTCACGATGAACGTCGTAAGGATGATTTCAAGGATTCCCGTCCCGACTGCAATCAAACTCAGCGATATGTATTGAGCGGCCCCTGCAAATACAAGCATACTCATCAAAACGGTCTCGGTGACAGTCAGGCCGGTAGTCTTTGCCAGTAACCCAAATGTAAGTGCGACAGGCATATATCCGATGGCTATGCTGACCCCGCCCTGAAGTCCCTGACGAAAATCACTTGCTTTTTTTGTAGAAAGCAGTGCCTCCATCTCTTCACTTCCTTTATAATAAAGATAATAAACTATTTTAATAATTTGATAATTTATTATATTATACATACAGACGTTATAGTATACAAGAGAGGTTTTTGATTATGGAAAATTTCCCGATTCAAATTGGTGAGAATATACGAAAGATCCGCAGGGAGCGCGGATTTAGCCTGGAGCAGATGGCAGAGGCGACCGGTGTGAGTAAAGCCATGATCGGCCAGATCGAACGCGGTGATTCGAATCCGACTGTGGCCATCCTGTGGAAAATCGCGAATGGATTAAAAGTCTCATTTTCATCACTTATAGAAAAACCCCGGCACCAGGTGTCCATCACTCATTACAAGGATGTACAGCCCGTTCTCGAAGATGATGGGAATTACATTGTTTATCCGATATTCCCTTTTGACCCTTTTAAAAAATGGGAAAGCTACCGTGTCGAGATGAAGCCGGGCTGCTCCTATAAAAATGACGGTCATCCCCCGGGTGTGGAGGAATATATCTCTGTAATCTCAGGGAAGATCGCCCTGCAGATCGCAGACGAAACCTATGAATTACAAGAAGGCAGTTCCATCCGCTTTGCCGCGGATTCGGGGCACCAATATGTAAATTCATCTGACGGACAGGCCGTCTGCCATATGGTGATTTACTATGGAAATGAATAAAAAAACTCCTGCCGTTTTAGGGCAGGAGTTTTTATGTGATCTAACAGAATGTGTCCTTAGGCTTTGGTACGGACAAACCAAACATCGGTCTGAGGAAAAGAGCCAGGAATGTACCCGCCAATGCAAGAATCCCCCAGAGGTAGCCATGAAGGCTGAATGAAGCGATGCCTCCGAAGTAAGCACCGATATTACATCCGAATGCCAGCCGCGCACCATACCCCATCAGCAGACCGCCGATGACCGATGCCGCTGCGTTTTTGCCGGTGACCTTGTTAAAACGGAACAGTCCGCCCGCTGCTGAAGCAAGGAACGCCCCAAGTATGACGCCAAAGTTCAGGATCGTTGTGGAATCTGCAAAAATGGAAGCCTGCAGAGCTTCAGCATTCGCTCCTGACCAGTATCCCCAGCTTGCCACATCCACACCGAAGACTGCCGCGGTTTTTGAACCCCACAGCGCAAAAGCGGAAGTGATTCCCCAAGGATTTCCCCTCGTCATCAGAGTCAGTGCATTCAAAACCGCAAGGACAACCGCAGCTGCCAGCATCGGCCAGGAGCCTCGCAAAATCCTTTTCCACCCTTTTGTTGACGGAAGCGGCGCCATTCTTGGCGGGTTTTTCTTTTTCTCAATTCTTAGCGTGAGCCACGCAATGAAGCCAAAGAATGCAATGGAAACAGCCCACGCCCCGAAATAACCGAGACCGGTAGAAGTTGCAAGTGAAATCGGTTCAAATGATGGCAATTCTTCTGTCCAGAATGGAAGATGAGCCGCGCCGATTGTCGCTCCAACGATGAAGAACAACAGGGTGATGAACATAACTGAGCGTCCGCCGCCGATTGCGTACAGCGTACCGGAAGCACATCCGCCGCCAAGCTGCATACCGACTCCGAACATAAAGGCACCAACAATCAAGCTCACACCGACCGGTGACACATAACCTGCTGCCTCACCGCCAAAAAAGGTATAACCGGTTGCCAAGATCGGTGCAAACAGCGTGACAGCAACAGCCAGCATGAGCATATGCGCTCTAAGCGCCTGGCCATTCCCCACTGACATCACCCTGCGGAACGCCGAAGTGAAGCCGAAACGTGCGTGAAATAATGTATATCCCAAAAGCAAACCAAGCACAAGAAGTACCGTTTGCGAAATGTCCTGCGTAAATAATAAATAGATACCGAGAATCGCCGCAACCACCGAGCCCCCGGCCACCAATGATGTCTGGGGCGGGTTCAAATCAGTGCTGCCCTTCTTGGGACCTTTTGTTTCATCTATAGGTTGAACATAGCTTCCCATGCCAAACCCTCCTTAATCTGATTGATTTAGTTGGAATTCATTTTCATATAGTAATTGATTTGGAGGTGGATGTCAAAGGAATGGTTTGGCAGTGTGGGTTTGTGTTTTTTGGTAGGGATTGGGCCGGGGTTGGGGCAGGCGGTTGGATCATTGGATTGGGACGGTTGCGGTTGCAGTTGCGGTTGGGTTCGGGATGAGGGTATGCTGGGCGGAGGATTATTAGGGGCTGAATGTTGGTTAGTGGAATTCTTTGTGGTAGATGGTGCCTTTGGTGGAGCCTGTGGTTTTTAGGTTGAGAGAGGCTAATATTTTTTCTGCTGTTTTTCGTGAGTCTATGTCAAGAAATCCCCTCAATTCTTTGTTAGTTATAAAAGGTTTTATCAATAAAAAGTAATCTTCAATTTTTTGCTCATGTGCCGTCTTTGAGTAAAACTTACAGTAATTGCAGTACCAACTTCCGAACACCCGCTCCATTTTCCCCGCACAGATCTCACAGTAAATACCTTTTAATATCTCATCCTCACTGATTTTATAATTGGTTAAAATACTCTTAAATATATTTGAATGCTTATTGAGTAGAACTCTCTTAATTTTTCTCATCTCATTTTTACTAACTTTCTCTTCTTTGTATATACTGTTCAATTTACTGACTTCGCTAAGTAGATTTTGTGAGTGAATAATCTTATCGTAAGGGGGCTTTCTATCCTGACCGTTGGCCATTCTAAGAATTGTACCGGGATTACTTATCACAACGAGGTATTCAATAGGAGGAATAGTAAGTTTGTGGTCAAGGAAGAATTGCTGAAGGAAAAGTATTAGACGCTTCACTTGCATGACAGGGTCCTGAAATCCGCTTTCAATCCCGTTGTAACTCCTAATCAGCTGATTAAAATCGGAATCGATTGTCAGAGTGCCTAGTATGTTCTTTATCTCAAGAATTAGTGTGTAGTAAGGGGTGAAAAGCAAGGAATCTATTTGGAAGTGGTCAGGGGCTAATGGGAGTTTTAAATCATTAAATACCATATATTTTTTATCTTTTAAAAAACTCAATTGATAATCTACTGCCTTTTCTCCATTATATCCGGCTTTTCTTTTCTTAAGATCTGGCTCGATGAGAGGAATCTTTGAATGGTTTTTGTTCAATCCCCTCAAAAGGGCTTCTAACTGGTCAATTTTTATTGGTTTGCCTCTTTCTTTTGCTAACAAATGATCACTCCTTTTAATTTGGTAATAACTGTTTCGGTAAAACACATAAAAAATCCTGCTTCCACCCCTGAATATTAATATATTAATATTCTTAGAACTTCATCAATTATTATTGCGCCAGTTTAAGAATTATTGCGCATCTTTTCGAATATTTGCGCCACTTTTTTAATAATTGCGCAAAAATCCAAATTATTGCGCCACTTGTCTAATTTCCTTCATCGCTCCCCACCCCCCAGTCCCTAATTTGTCAAAACCAATTCTTCAAACTAAACCCCTCACCTCCCACAAAACCTCCCCACAAAAAAGAACCCGCCCTCCCCAAGCGGGTCCTCCTCAACAAAATAAAAACCTATCTCCCCTTAAACTCCGGCTTCCGCTTCTCACTGAATGCCAGCAGTGCTTCGACGCGGTCCTCGGTCGGGATGGTGATTTCGTATGCTTTTCGTTCGATTTGCAGGCCGGTTTGGAGGTCGACGTTCATGCCGTTCTTCACGGCGAATTTTGCCTGCTGCAGGGCGACCGGTCCGTTTGAAAGCATAGGCTCAACAAAGGCATGCACTTCTTCAAGGAAGTTGTCTTTACTCACGACCTTTGTCACCATGCCGATTTCATGGGCTTCCTCCGAAGTCAGCCGTTTGGCTGTAAGGATCAGTTCAAGGGCCTTGGATTCCCCAACCAGACGCGGCAGGCGCTGGGTGCCTCCTGCTCCCGGGATGATGGCAAGGCTCGTTTCGGTGAGGCCCATGGATGTGCCTGCTGCCGCCAGTCTGAAATCGCAGGCAAGGGCAAGCTCCATCCCGCCGCCGAATGCGTAGCCGTTCATCGCAGCAATCGTCGGCTGCGGAAGTGTGGCAACTGATTGAAAGACTTCGCCGATTTTATACACATTGCGGAGCACCTGGGCTTCAGTCAATGTTTTGCGCTCCTTCAAGTCAGCCCCGACGCTGAAGGCTTTTTCGCCGCTCCCTGTGAATATCACGACACGGATGTCAGGGTTCAGGCGGAGTGAATCCACTACCTGCTGCAATTCGTTCAGCGTATCATAATTAAAGGCGTTCATTGCCTCAGGCCGGTTGATCGTGACCAGGGCAGCGTGTCCTTTTTGTTCTAAAAGAATCGATTCCAAGATGGTTCCCCCTTTGTTTGTGTATAGTTTCTCAATAAGTATCATTCGACAAATACCGTGAAAACCCTTCCAACAATTAAAAAAGATGCCCAGTGAACCCCACTGGACACCAGAAAATCAAGACTGCAGGACTTGCTCTTTCAATGCGCGTCTCAGTATTTTCCCTGTTGTATTCTTTGGCAGCTCCTCCAGGAATTCGATATGAGAAGGAAGCTTATATTTGGCCAGGTGTTTTTTACAATACTCTTTTACTGCATCCTCCGTGAGTGCTGGATCATTTTTGACCACATAACAGCTCACCGCTTCGCCCATTTCGGGGTCAGGCACGCCGATGACGGCAGCTTCAATGATTTGAGGGTGATTATAGAGCACTTCTTCCACTTCACGCGGATACACATTGTAGCCGCCGACGATAATCAATTCTTTTTTGCGGTCTACGATAAAAAAGTAGCCCTCTTCATCCATTCTTGCAAGATCCCCTGTATACAGCCAGCCGTCACGGATGGCTGCCGCTGTTTCTTCTTCCATTTTGTAATAGCCCTTCATGACATTCGGTCCCCTGACGATGAGTTCCCCTACCTGTCCGACAGGAACCTCATCTCCAAGCTCATCGACTACTTTATTCTCGATATTCATGATGGAAGTTCCGATCGAACCGGGTTTTCTTGGACGGTCAAGCGGGTTGAAACACGTGACAGGTGATGCTTCGGATAAACCGTATCCTTCTGAAATCATGACGTTGAACTTCTTTTCGAAGTTTTTCAAGAGGGCAACCGGTAAGGAGGCACCACCTGAGATACAAAGGCGCAGTGAAGATAAATCTTCCGGATTTCCTTCCGGATACTGATAGAGAAAATTGTACATCGTCGGCACGCCCGCAAACACAGTCGGCTGAAATTCTTTTGACAAGGTAAAAATCTCCTTCGGACTGAAGCGCGGGACGATCAAGAGCGTCGCACCGGTTAGCAATGGCGCATTCAGTACGACGGTCAGGCAGAAAACATGGAACATCGGAAGCGCGGTGATGACCCTGTCCTCTTCGTTCATCTTTAAGTAGCTGCCGACATCATGTGCGTTCGAGTAAATATTCTTATGGGTCAGCATCGCTCCTTTCGGTTTTCCGGTGGTCCCTGATGTGTAAAGGATGATGGCGACTTCTTCTTCATCGATTTCCGGACCGCTGAAGTTCACCTCCCCTTTCGTCAAAACCCCTGTAAACGATTTCAATTTTGGGTTTGCCTCAGCGAGTTTTTCTACATTTACCCCTTTTGCCCGCTCGTCACCTGATTCACAAAGAATGAAATGCTGCACATCAGGCAGTAAGTGGTGCATCTTTTCAATCAACGGAAGAAGCAGGTCCAGTGTAACAATTGCCTTTACATCCCCGTTCCGCAGGATGTAGCCGATTTCGTCTGGTGTATAAATCGGATTCACCGGGATGACCTTCAATCCAAGGCGCATTGCCCCGTATAATCCAATGATGAAATGCGGTGAATTTCCCAGAACGAGTGCGATATGATCCCCTTTTTTCAATCCAAGCTGTTCTAATCCACTGGCAAATTTAGAGACGGCACCATTCAACTCTCCATATGTACTCGATTGATCCAGGAAATGATAGGCTGTCTTACCTGCTTTTTCAGAAGCGATTTGCTCCAGCCGCTTTGAAATATTCATTGAAATCCCTCCCCTTTGTAAAATGAATGAATGGTCATTCATCTAACTATTAAAAGTATTCAAAATATATTTTATATAAAGAATAGTATTAATACAAGTCCCCCGCTTCAGAAAAACGTTTGATAGAATAAGAGAAAGACTGCCCTTATCGAGGGCAGTCTTTCTTTTTATCGTAATCATTTTGATCCGGCAAAAATGGCGTTTGAGATCAGTCTGAACAGATAATCCGTGTGATCCCGGAAGGTGGGTTCCAATCCAATGAACAAGATATTCCCGTCCTTCACCATGACCGGTTTCCCCTGTGCCTGTCCCCTATCTTTCCAGTGACCGGCCATAAAGAAATCTTCACTATTTTTATAGCTTGATAATACTTCCTTGTTTTCGGTATTGAAGTACCAGGCCGGCTGGTAGACAAATCCGATATCCGCGGCGTCATAACCGGCTGTATAAGGGGAATCACCGTGTGCCACCTGGACGATTCCGTTGCTGTTTGAGCCGCCCGTTTTCACTTCTACGTCACTCAGGCCGAGTTTGACCGATGCCTGGGAAGCACCAGCACCGATGGCCAGATAGTTTCCGCCTTCTTCAATAAAGCTTTTCACGTTTGCCTTAAACGCTTCATATTGAGCGGAGTCCTGCAGTCCGAACTCCTTATTTGCCGTACTGTTTTCATAAGAAATCAAGTTTGATCTTCCATTATAGATGAATACATCACTTTCTCCCAATCCTTCTTCGGCTACCTGTACTGGAGTTTTCTCAACAACTTGGAACCCCAGGCGCTCCAACGCCAATTTTGTTCCGGAATGAGATTGAGCTTTATTGATTCCGCCATCTTTTAGTATTGTCACTTTTTGGGAGGATAGTTGTTTTGCCTCCTCAGGGATGGATTCAGTAGTAATGGTTACAGCTGAATCTTTTACAAGGGTTTGAAGTTCAGACTTAGCTGAACTGTTGGCATAAAATGTACCATCACTCCCCCTGTACAGGGTGTGGCCTTCATTTATCAGCTGATTTGCCAAAAAGACAGATTCCACTGAAGTATTCGGGATGGCATAAGGCCCGTCACCAATCACTTCTCCTTTCGAATCAAGCATCCGCACTTCATTGGATTTGACATTCAGATGGTCTTCGCTGCTTACCTCAACGGCTTCGAATCCCCATAATTCCGGAAGGTTCCATGCGGAAATGTCATACATGCTCGGCGTGTCTTCCGTTATGTCTTCACCATCCCAAAGCATCGTATTGGCAAGCCCCGCTTTTGCCTGATCCAAAGGTACAATATAGGTGCCTTTCGGATACGTCACTCCCTCATAAGTAAATTCTTTTTTAGCTTCTTCCACGGTAATATCATTATCTTGAAGGTGTGCGACAGCTTTTTGAGTGGCAGTCTGATCTTGGTCGTCACGCGGTATAATATACGCTGACGGGAAATGGCTTTCTGTATGGAATGGATGATCGAATTGAACGCCGCGTTTGAACACTTCAATTTGATCTTTCACCATTTCCGTTTTGTTTTCACTGGCAAAATTCAACGCTCCCATTACAGCATCATAGGTCCACTTGACACCATCCCAGTCATTCGTCGGTGCTTCAAGCGTATAGCCGTATGCCCCGTGATACATTGCATACATCGGTGTAAAGATCGGCGGATAATCGTCCCATCCTGCTGAATCATCACGCTGCGGGATATATGTACCCTCCATATTTTGATAATCCACCTTGGACGTTTCTGTATTCGTATTTTCATAATCAGCCTTATTGCTTACAATGCTTGCTTCCATTGCCTCGGCTTGACTCATGGCCCACTTGGAATACAAATCGTATTCATAGTTTGGGTTATGAGGAGGAGTGCATGGTTCAATGAGTCCAGGTTTTGAAGGACCGCCGTACCCCTTCACATATCCATGAAGATCAAGAAACACCATCGGATTCCATTCAGTGATCAAATCTACCATATGTTCAGTTTCAGGCTGCGATTGAGTGATGAAGTCACGATTGAGATCGATTCCGTTGCCATTGAATCGGGTTGCACCAATACGCCCATCCGGGTTCGCTGTAACGTTAAAAATTAATATGTGGTCTTCTAAAATGGTTTTTGTCTGTTCGTCATTGTCGGTTGCAAATCGTTCTATTAATTGAAGAACGGCGTCCGTTCCAACAAATTCGGTACCGTGTATCGAACCATTTATCATGACCGGTACTTTTAAATCAGGGTGCTTTTCAATGAAATCCTGGGCTTTCTCGGGAGATTTGATCATCTTTTTGCGGAGACCCTTATAATATCCAAACTTTCCTTTTGCAGAAGGATCGGACACTGTCACGACATACATGTCCTGTCCGAGGGCAGACTTCTTATCACTCTTCTCAACGGAAATCCGGCTGCTTTCTTTAGCAAGGGCATTCAGTTTCCCTTCTATTTGTGAGTACTTCACAAAATCATAGTGCTCACTATTGAATAAGCTCTTCTCCTTTTCCTCTAATTGAGTGTTTTGGGAAACCAATTGAGGAGAATCGGCCAATACGTTGAGAGGGGTGGAAGCAAGCAGTGTGAAACTGGCAATTCCTGCAAGTAACTTGTTTTTCATGTATGTACCTCCAAATTATGTAATACTATAATGATAGAATAATAATTCATAATGGTACATAAATATTTAGTTCTAAATTCATACTGGTAGAATACTACCAAATACTGCATCTGAGCGGGACGGCAGGTCGTACAAAAATCCTGCACATAAGAAAACACTCCCAAAATACGGGAGTGCTCCTTTATATGCATCAATACACCAAATCAACAAATTCTTCTTTTGTAATCTTGCCAAAATAATGCTGTATCTCTATACCTTCCAATGCCTGTGCAATCTCTTTTCTTTCATAGCGGGTGCCGGTGAGCTTCTCCTCTACGTCCTCTACATTGCCGACGCCGAAGAAGTCTCCGTATATCTTGCAGTTTTCAATGACCCCTTTATTCACTTCCAATCGAACATCGATCCCGCCGACCGGGAATCTGTGCGAGTGCTGGAGATTGAATTTCGGGGATTTCCCGTAATTCCAGTCCCAGTTCTGATAACGCTCTTTGGATAGCTCGTTAATGTTTTTCCAGTCCTCTTCAGTCAGAACATATTCTTCAACGTCGCTTCCATCAAAAATATAGTCCAGAAGTGTGGATCGGAATTCCTCGATCGTCATTTTTTCAGAGAGGAATTCAGATATGTTTGCGACGCGGCTGCGGATGGATTTGATTCCCTTTGATTCAATCTTGTCCTTCTTCACTTTAAGGGCTGAAACGACATTTTCCATTTCAGAATCGAACAATAATGTACCGTGGCTGAACATGCGTCCTTTTGTGGAGAACTGAGCATTACCCGAGATTTTTCTTCCTTCTGCCATCAAGTCATTACGCCCGCTAAGTTCAGCATTGACACCAAGCTTGTTCAGGGCTTTGACGACGGGTTCAGTGAATTTCTTGAAGTTATGAAAACTTTCGCCGTCGTCCTTTGTGATGAAACTGAAGTTCAGGTTTCCCAGGTCGTGGTAAACCGCCCCGCCCCCTGAAAGACGCCTTACGACGTGAAGGCCTTCTTTTTCAACATATTCTGTATTGATTTCTTCTATTGTATTTTGATTCTTTCCGATAATGATGGATGGTTCATTGATATAGAACAGTAAATAACTTTCGTTGATGTCCAGATTCTTCAATGCATATTCTTCGATTGCCAGGTTGATCCTTGGATCTGTGATCCCTTTATTATCAATAAATAACATCGTGTTCCTCCTAAATGATGATTTCCATTCCCTGTCTTGCAAGCTCCGTTTCTCCTTTAAAGAAAGTGTTTGCTTCAGAAACCAGCTGGTCAAGATTGCCAAAATGAGGGAGATGGGTGAGTATCAGTTTCTTTGCTCCCGTTCCTTCCGCAAGCCTCCCAGCATCCAGGCTTGTCATATGCCCGGCTCCCGATGCATCCATGTCCCCATAGAAATTGCATTCACAAAGCAGCAGGTCTGCATCTTTCCCAAACGGCACAAAAGATTCTTTGTAGGCTGAATCCGCTGTGTAAAATATGGATTTCCCATCGGCTTCAATCCTCATTCCGTAACACGGAACCGGATGCTTTGTCTTTACAAAAGTAACCGAAAATGGACCGATTGTTAATTTGGACTGCTCGTTGTAAGCATGAGCTTTCATTAAGTCCTTATATGTAAGCGATTTGAAACCATGTGTATCTTCGTTATGGGCATAAACCGGCAGAGTCCCTTTTGAGTTTCCTAAGAAATACTGTATTAATAAAGCATGCTGCAGCACCCCGACGTCAGCAATATGATCTGGATGGTAATGGGAAATTAGTACGGCGTCCAATTCAGTGGGATCACTATATTTTTGTAATTGGGAGAGGACCCCGCTCCCGCAATCCACTAATAATTTAAAGCCATTGTGTTCCAGCAGATAACCTGTACTGGCTTCGCCTGCCTTAGGGTATCCACCCCAATGACCGATGATGGTCAGCTTCATATTGAACCTCCCCGTGAAAATGTATGATTACAACCTTACTATACTTCATTCTGCCTATTTTTTCATTTTTTGAGCCTAATTTTGAATAAATCGTTGACGAACTCCATACTGTTATAATACAATAAAATAAATTAACACACCAGTTATATAACACGAACAAATGACGGGTGAAATTAAAATTACGGAGGGTGATGAACATGGTAAAAAATATTATGGAATTCTTTCGAAATTTGCCGCCTAAGTCTTGTGCACAATGTGGGGAAGTCATTGAAGAGCAGCATGAATGCTACGGTATCTATTGCGAAAAATGTACGACTGATCATGAATATTAATGGGTTCATTAAGGGGTAATAAAAAGGATGCTCTCTATTTAAACTGAGAGCATCCTTTTTTATATTATTCGACTTCCACTGTCTGCATCGTGTGTTCGTGGATTTCTTCCCCTTTGGTGACATGCACCTGGACGTTATATGAACCTTTCTCCGGGAAGGCGTATGTTACACTGTATTCACCAGGTTCGCCGGGTGTCATATCCACCCATTCGTGCTTTTCCTGGCCTTCTTTGTAGATTTCCAGCCGCAGCTCGGCGCCTTCAAGTGCTTCACCTTCATTTTCCACGTGAACCTTCCAATCGGCTTTTTCTTCCGCTTTTACAGTATCAGGCTTCTTCAGATGAATGGAGACTGTACTTTCATGATGTCCTTGATGGTCATTTCCGTCGTCTCCCCCGTGATCCTGATCCTCTCCTTCTGTATTGCCGACTGCAATTTCAGCTTTGGGCATCGTATGCATGTCCCGTGCTGTCACATGGACCTGTACGGTGTATATCCCGTCTTTATCAAAAGTCTTTTCTGCTGTATACACGCCGTCTTTCTCATGTTTTGCCTCGATCATTTCACTTTCGTCTTTGTGGCCGTTTTTCCATATTTCATATTTCACTTCATCTGCATCATCAACGTTTTCGTCACCTTGAGTAACTTTTGTGGACAGCGCCACGGCTTGTCCTTTACCACTCTTTTCTGGTACATCAAGCTTTGCTTCGATCGGTTCCATGTTGTTGTCTTTTTCAGCTGGCTCATCACCGTTTGAATTTCCGCAAGCCGAGATAAATAGTGCAATTATGCCCATTGTTAAAAATAACAGAGTCTTTTTCATTACCATTCTCCTTCAATCTCCTGATTACTAACCATTATGAACTTCTCACCACATAGTATACACCCTCTCACCCTATAATGGTTTGTCCAATTTATGAATGAAAACAATCTCGGGACAAAACTTAAAAACTATTCCTTTAAAGACGAAAAACTTGGGGTAGAGACAAATCACCGCTATTGATTTCCGTGCAAGACTTCTCTTTCCGCGGGTAGCCCGTGAGCCTCCTCGAAGCTGCGCTCCTGCGGGGTCTCACATGTCCAGCTGCAGGGCTTAGAGGCACATGTCATAAGTCAAACCGGCCAAGAAGGCAAAGAACGCCTTCGTGGCCGATTCGTCTTATGCCACACGCCTCTCTTCAAAGCCCTTCCGCTTTTCTTATAAGCTACTCTTCCCGCAGGAGTCTTCATCTTGCACTCCAATCAACCGCTGGAAAAAGCTAAAACTTATTATCAGTACCATATAATAAAATACCCGAACTAATTTGCATTTAATAACACAAATTAGTTCGGGTTAATTCAAACAAAAATCCTAATGTTATAGCCTTTCTTCTATCAAGCTGCTTCTGCTGTTTTTGAATATTGCTTCTTGAACAGCCCCACAAAGAAAATGGATGTGAGGACGATGAATACAAGGAAATATCCCAGCAGGATGAATAGATTCTGCCACATGAAACCGAAGTCTCCGCTTGAGATGACCGCTTTGAAAGCTGATACTGAGTATGTCATCGGCAGCAGGGCGCTGATCGGCTGCAGGGCACTCGGAATCAATTCCAGCGGGAATGTACCCGCACTTGTTGTCAGCTGCAGGATCAAGATGATGATGGCAACGAATCGTCCAGGATCACCAAGGATCGTAACGAGCATTTGAATCAATGCAAGGAACGTGAGACTGGTGATGATGGTTGAAAGCAGGAATAATGGTACACTTTCCACCTCTAGTCCCAATCCGAACAGCAGGATCGCTGCTGCGATGAGGGATTGAATGATCCCCACTGTTGTCAGTACTGCGAATTTACCCATGAACCAGCTCATTCCGCTGGACGGGCGATCTGCAGGTTCTTTTAGCGGGTAGACGATTGAAATCAACAGTGCACCCACGAACAATCCAAGGGACAGGAAGTACGGGGCAAACCCGGTTCCGTAGTTCGGCACATGGTTGATTTTCTCATTCTTCACGTCGACCGGACCGGCCATCATATCATATGTTTCGTCATTTGGCTCCACACTGTTTGCTTCTTTTGCTGCATCCTTTAACTTCTGCTCATATTCGGTTGTTCCATCAGCCAGTTTTGTGGAACCATCAGCTAATTGGACTGAACCGTCTGCAAGCTTCTTGGATCCGTCCGTCAATTGAGCCGATCCGTCATACACTTTGTTGAGGCCTGAATTTAATTCACCGGCCCCTGATGCTAGGCGGACCGTTCCTTGATGGACTTCCCCCATTTTTTCAGTTAACAGGCCGAAGTTTTTGACGATTTCAGCCTGGCCAGCCTGGAGCTTATTGGATCCTTCGTCAAGCTGGACTGAACCGGCAACAAGCTGGTCGACACCGCCCTGCAGTTTTTTCTGGCCCTCATTCAATTGGCCGATACCTCCGGCCAGTGTACCGGCGCCTTTCTGCAGTTCTCCTGCACCGGCACTCAGCGAGCCTGTGCCTGTCTCAAGGCCTGATGCTCCTTGCTTGATCTGATTGATGGCGGCCTGCAGCTGTGCCTGCTTTTCTTCAGGAAGACTGCCCATGAACGGCGCCAGTTGTTCTTCCAGTTCAGCGGCTCCGCTTCCAATCGCTTTGGCCCCGGCCTGGGTACGATCTGCCCCAGCCTGAAGCTCTCCGATTTTCTCTGCAAGTGTTTGAGAACCGGCGTACAATTTAGCTGTATTGTCAACAGCACTGTCAAGCCCTGCATCGACTTCTTCAAGGCCAGCCCTGCTTTTGTCAATCCCTCCGGCAAGGGCGTCCACACCTGATTGAACATCTTGTGTGCCTTTATACAATTGGTTTGTTTTATCCGTCATGACGCCTACACCGTCAGAGAGTTCCTTAGAACCGGATGCCAGTTCCGCGGCACCGGCTTTCGTTTTCGCAACGCCGTCTGTCATTTCAACATTTTTCTCCGCGAGGACTGTTAAGTTATCTTTCAGTGTCTTAGCCCCTTTGGATAAGTCAAGGGCTCCATTGTTGATTTCCCCGGCTTTTTCACTTGCTGTCTCATAGCCGTCACCCATTTCCTGGATTTTATCGAACATCGTTTCGGCATATGTTTCTGAGACTGATTTAGAAAGGCTTGACTTGATTTCTTTCATGGCAGTGTCACCAATCTGTGCCGACAGGAAGTTGAAACTTTCATTCGGCACATATTTCAATGCAAGCTTTTTCGGGTGTTCCGCAAGAAGGGTTGTGCCGTTTTCCGAGAAATCCTCTGGAATCTCGACCAGCATATAATAGTCCTGCTTCTCAAGGTTCTTATACCCTTCTTCCTTGTCTACAAAGTGAAAGTCGAATTGTTCGCTTTCTTTCAGCTTTTCCACGAGTTCGTCCCCTATGTGGAGATTATCTCCGTCAAACTCCGCTCCCTGGTCACTGTTTACAACCGCCACTGGTAAATCGGAAAGCTGTTCATAAGGGTCCCAGAACGCCCAAAGAAACATTCCGCTGTATAATACAGGGATGAAAAGAACAGCAAGGATCGGAATAAGTAGTTTTTTATTTCGGAAAATCGCTTTGAATTCTGAACCTGTAATTGATTTCTTCATATTATCCTCCTACGTTAGATTGCTTGTTGCAGAATAATTGACCAAATATCTCAATTGCTCAATAACCTTCAAAAAATAAATGACCATTTTGTTCTATTGGTCATTCTCGGCCAAAAATGAAGGACTATCCGGCAGATAACCCTTTAATAAGATAGAGCTCGAACAAATTGGCAATCTCATCTTTTTCCAATGGACCGTGAAGACGTTCCCAATCAAAAATCAATGAGACATAAAGCTTCAGCATGATAAAAGCAGTCATTTCCGGGTTGCATGGCTTGATTGCGCCAGAAGCAATCGCTTTTTCAATGCGGTGACTTAAAAATTCGACGACCACTTTTTCCATACGGTCGATTACTTCCGAAACAGCAGGCGTTCCCATTTCCCTTGCCTCTTGATAGAGCTTGATTGTCAGCTGATGCTCTTTCCGGAATTCAAGCAGGCGGAACAGGGCCCGATGAACATTTGTTGAAAAAGATTCCTGGGGGTCAATCACTTCCTCAGCTTCCTTTTTCATTTCATTAAGCAAGGAAGTGACAATTTCATCAAATAGTTCTTCTTTGTTTTTAAAGAACGTATAAATCGTCCCTTTTCCTACATTCGCAAGCTTTGCGACCTGGTCCATGGTGGTGGCTTTATATCCAAATAAAGAAAATGACTTGGAGGCCGCCTCCACGATTTGTTGTTTCCGATTAACCGCCATTGCCTCACTCCTCTCTTGACTGAATGACCGAAAATGAATTTTAGTCAAAATCACATTTATTAATTTATCATATCCATAAAAAATAAACAACTCTTTTCTTTTTACATGCTGTTTTCTAAAAGATTGCTGCTTATCGCAAAGCGCTTGCAGCTTGAAAAAAGCTTGTAGCCGTGCTCTTTTCGAACTCCAGTTCATATAACAAAAGGACGGACAAGCCGAAAATACCCAAGTTCCGGTATTTTCTTGCGTGCAAAGCAACAAAATTTGCGAAAAGAGCTTACATATTAGATAAGCCCTGAAGAATAAGCTATATAGAACACCCTGACAAGGAGGTGCCCAATGAATATCTATGTTGTCAAAAGCGGGGATACGCTTTGGTCGATATCTAAGCAATTCTTTGTTGACATGTCTCAGATCTCTTATGCAAATCAGTTGAAAAATAATGACATACTCATTATCGGACAGAGTCTCCTCATCCCTGAGTCGAATAAAGAATATATCGTACAGCCGGGTGATACACTCAATACAATCAGCACCAAGGTCAATGTCAGTCTGCGCGAACTGATTGACTTCAACCAGATATCAAACCCTTCCCAGCTTTACATCGGCCAATTGATCGTCCTCCCCTCATTCATTCATACAGTAAAAGCAGGGGATACTTTATACACCATTTCCTATAACTATAAAGTGGCTTTACAGGATATTTTAAATGCAAACCAAATACCCAACCCTTCTCTCATTTATCCAGGCCAGAAGATCCTCATCCCAAACAAAAGAAAGACCACAGAAATTAATGCCTATATCACACAAACCGGAAGCGAAGGGGTTGGAGAAGTAAGGGGACTCGGGAATTACTTTACTTATTTGTCTCCGTTTACTTATTCCATCACAAAAGAAGGAACTCTCACGTCCCTGAATGACGAAGGGTTGATAGCTGCTGCTTATGATACAAACGTCGACCCTCTGCTGGTCTTGACGAACTATTCAGGCTCAATGTTTGATTCTGATCTGGCAGCTGATCTTCTGCGGAATGAAACACTTCAAAATAAGCTTATTTCAAACCTGACAAATACGATGGCAACCAAAGGATACAAGGGTGTGAATTTCGACTTCGAATATGTGTACCCGGAAGACCGGGAAAATTATAATCAGTTTCTACGGAAAGTAACCTCGGAATTAAAGCCAAAGGGTTATTCAGTGTCCACTGCGCTGGCACCTAAAATAAAGGGCGACCAAAAAGGATTGTTGTACGAGGCCCATGATTATAAAGCACACGGGGAGATAGTCGATTTTGTTGTGATCATGACCTATGAATGGGGCTGGGCAGGCGGAAGACCATGGGCGATCGCCCCAGTCAATGAAGTAAAAAAAGTGCTCGATTATGCAGTTACAGTTATACCCCGCAGCAAAATTATCATGGGTGTGCCTCTTTACGGCCGGGACTGGAAAATACCTTGGGAGGAAGGGACTTTCGCAAAGACCGTTTCACCAGTTGCTGCAGTGGAATTAGCAGGAAGATACGGAGTCCGGATCCAGTATAACAATGAATATCAGGCTCCCTTTTTCAAATATTGGGATGAATCCGGTCAGCAGCACGAAGTCTGGTTTGAGGATGCCAGAAGCATACTGGCCAAACAGACTGTATTGGATGATTATAAACTGAGAGGAATGAGTTATTGGGTGCTCGGGAGCGCCTTTCCTCAAAATTGGGTCTTGCAGCACGCCAGATACCGAGTCGAGAAATAGAAGAAGGACCCCTTTTTTCAGGAGGTCCTTTCTTCATCTTTTACATATTCAAGAGTTTTTTTAACCACTTTTTCACCCTGCTCTATGCATTCGGGAATTCCGAGGCCTTCATATGAACTGCCCGCGACAAACACCCCTGGGAGCCTCTCTTCCAGGTTACGGTAAAGAGTTTCTGTCCGCTTCTTATGCCCCACTGTATATTGTGGCATTGAATCCTTATAGCGGGTAACGACTGTGAATTCCGGTTTGCCTTCAAGCTCAACGATTTTTTCCAGGTCTTCGAGCACAATCTGTTCAATCTGATCATCGGATAAATCCACAATCGTTTCATCACCTGATTTACCCAGGTAAACACGCATCAGCACCTTGCCTTCCGGGGCACTGTGAGGCCACTTTTTATGAGTCCATGTACATGCGGTTATTGAATAATCGCTGTTTCTCGAGACGATAAATTCATTGCCGTCCACATTTTTCTTTATTGCTGACTGATCAAAGCCCATAGCGACGGTAGCGACTGAAGTGGCAGGCATCTCTTTTAAATAATCCATGAATGAATGGGAGGGGAACATGGATTGAAGGGAGTGGTGCGGCGTAGTGATAACGATACTGTCGGCATCCAGCACATTTCCGTTTGTAAACTCAATCGTATAACCCCGGCCGGCTTCTTTATTGATCCGTGAAACCTTCATCCCTTTATGGATGGTTTCGGGTTCCAAGGCGGCCTCCACTCCGTCGACAAGCGTTTGTAGTCCCTTGGTAAACGTCATGAATCTGCCATTCTTTTGTTCACCTTCTGTCTCGGCAGCGGCTTTTTTGATGCCGGCGATGAGACTGCGGTGTTTTTGTTCAATTTGATGCAGTTCAGGGAAGGTCGACATGAGACTCATTTGATCGATGTCCCCCGCATAAATCCCAGTCAATAATGGTTCAATGAGGTTATCCACTACTTCATCCCCCATCCTTCTCCTGAAAAATCTGCCGAGTGATTGATCATCTGTGACAGCTGAACGTGGAAGGATGAAGTCGGCCGCCGCCCTCATTTTACCGGTGATTGAAAATAAGTTCGTGGTAATGAAAGGAGCAATCTGAGTCGGAATACCGATTATGGAGCCCCCAGGCATGGGATATAATTCTCCGCCGGCAATGACATATGATTTCCCCCAAGTACTGCTGACAAGCTTACCATCGATTCCGATTTCTTTTGCCAGATTGAGAGGCCCTGCCTTACGCGGTACAAAAGAATCAGGGCCTCTTTCAATGACATACCCGTCTTTAATGAGCGTTTGGATTTTGCCGCCCATGCGGTGGGATCCCTCTGCTAATGTCAATTGAATGGGAAGGTTCTTTTCTTTGATTTCTTTTTGCAAGTAGTAAGCGGCGGTGAGACCAGTAATCCCCCCGCCGATGACCACAACCTTTTTAACTTGCTGTCCCCTCATAAACATCGCCTTCTTTGTCTAAATAGTATCCTCTTCTATTTCCACAGTTTGCTTATTATTCAGAAAAATGATCATGCACCATGTCATCCCGTTTCAATAAATAGAAGGACTGAGCTCCTGAGTTGCCCTCATCAGCTGCAGTCCTTCACATCCCTGACAAACGACAGCAGGGATGATTTACTTATTCAAATGCTTTAAAATGACATCCGCCATTGCGTCAATGAATTCAGGCTTGGCATTCGGCATTTCAGGACGATAATAGCTTGCACCAATTTCGTCCGTGACTACTTTACATTCATAGTCATTATCATATAATACCTCCAAATGATCAGCAACAAAACCTACAGGAGTGTAGACAAATGTTGTATAACCTTTCTTCTCATGGAGTTCCCGTGTCAGGTCCTGTACGTCGGGACCAAGCCATGGATCCGGGGTGTTCCCTTCACTTTGCCAGCCGACTGCATAATGCTCTACGTCTGCACCTTCCGCGATCATCTTTGCGGTTTCTTCAAGCTGCTGAGGATAAGGATCTCCATACTGAAGAATCCGCTCAGGAAGACTATGGGCAGAAACGATGAGGACAGCATTTTTGCGTTCTTCTTCACTCATGCGTACAAATGTATCTTTTACTTTTTCAACCCAGTAATTGATGAATTTAGGTTCCTCATACCAGCTTTCCACTGATGTAATCGCCGGTCCGCCCAATTTCTCGGCAGTTTCTTTCGCCCGTCCATTATAGGATTTAACACTGAACGTCGAGAAGTGAGGGGCGAGGACGATGGAAACCGCTTCTTCTATACCATCTTTGTGCATTTGTTCCACTGCATCTTCTACGAATGGTTCAATATGCTTCAATCCCAGGTACATATGAAATTCAATTTCATCCTGAATGGAATTCAGATGCTCTTCCAGGCTCTTTGCCTGATCCATCGTAATCTTGGCAAGCGGTGAAATGCCTCCGATTGCTTCATACCTTCCCCGAAGGTCTTCAAGCATTTCCTCGGAAGGTGTTCTGCCATGACGGATATGAGTATAGTATCGTTCGATATCTTCTTCTTTATATGGGGTCCCGTAAGCCATGACCAACAGACCCATCTTCTTTTTAGTCATTCTATTCACCTCTTATAGTGGTCGGTTATGTTACACCGTGTATTCATTACTTCGCACTGTATTCATGAACAAAAGCAGTCAAGCGTTTAAGGGTGTCGGGATTGACTGACGGAAAGACACCGTGTCCCAGGTTAAAGATATAGCCAGGCAGTTCCATGCCCTGATCCAGTATGGCTTTCGCTCTTTCCTCGATCACTTCCCAAGGTGCCAGAAGGATAGCGGGATCAAGATTCCCCATAACCGTTTTCGAGATTCCCATTGCACGTGCTTCATTAATCTGCAGACGCCAGTCGAGACCCACTACATCAAGTGGAAGTTCATGCCATTCTTTCGCCAGATGGCTCGCCCCCACACCAAACATGATCAAGGGTACATTCTCTTCCTTGAGTTCAGTAAAGATTTTTTCCATTACCGGTTTAATGAACGTTCTGTAATCCTGTACATTCAATGCTCCAACCCAGGAGTCAAAAATCTGGAATGCAGAAGCACCGGCTTTGATCTGGGCTTTCCCGTACGTGATGGTCATATCGGCAAGCTTATCCATCAATGCAAACCAGGCTTTCGGTTCTGAATACATGAATGATTTTGTTTTGTTATAGTTCTTGGAAGGTCCTCCCTCGATCATATAGCTTGCCATTGTGAAAGGAGCTCCTGCAAACCCGATCAGCGGCACTGTAAGCTGTTCCTGTGTGAGGAGTTTAATCGTATCCAGAACATACGGAACGTCGCTTTCAGGATCGATCTCCCCGAGCTTTTCAACGTCTGCCGCAGATCGGATCGGGTTATCGATTACAGGACCGATGCCGGACTTGATCTCCACGTCCACTCCGATTGACGGCAGTGGCGACATAATATCTTTATAAAGGATCGCTGCATCCACGTCATATTGTTCGACCGGAAGTCTTGTTACATACGCACAGAGTTCAGGCTGGTGCGTAATTTCGAACAGGGAATACTTTTCCTTGATCTTTCTATATTCAGGCTGTGAACGGCCGGCCTGTCTCATAAACCATACCGGTGTATAATCAGTCTTTTCACCTCTCGCAGCTCTTAAAAATGTATCATTTAATTGTTTCATACCTAACGGCCACCTTTCACTCATCCATTGGTTCTATTGTATTATAAAAGAATAAAATTCTAAAATTGTTTAACCGTACAAACTGTAACCCTTATAAACTATAGACTTTTATGGATAAAATGTATAGTTATCAACAGTAAATGTCATAAATTTGCCGAAAATCAGGTTACAGAAGTACATAAACAGGGAAGATAACATATAGATTACTTTTACGAGGTGAATAAGATGAAGATGTATATGACAACAGGCACTCTTGAATTCCTGAAGAAGATCGAAAAACAGCACCCTGATGAAAAGATGGTACTCATGCATGAAGGGGATGCTCTTCTCGTCCATGAGACTGAAGGTGAAACAGTGTTCGAATCACCAAGGAGCTATGAAATTGTCGACCAATCGGGCTCACTGGAGAAGAAAGGATATGCCGTTTTCAACAATATCCCCGTTTCCGATGAAGGGCGCCCATTATTCGAATACCGTTTCAAAAATCGTGCCGGCCTGATTGAAGAAGTCCCCGGCTTTATCGCCATCCGCGTGCTGCGCCCGCTGGACAGTGATACATATGTAATCATGACTATCTGGGAGGACCGTAAAAGCTTTTTAGGCTGGCAGGACTCCAAACAATATCAAAAAGCCCACGAAAAACGGGGAACAGAAGAAGGAATCGATGCCAAGAAAGATCTGTTCCCCCGTGCATCCTATGTAACAGAATATATGGTGAGTGAAGAATAAGTCTTCTCCACTCGGAAGTGGAGGTACGACCTCCAATGCAGATGAGATAAAAGCAAGGAAATTCAAATAACCCCCGCACACTCTGGAAACAGATGTCAGTGCGGGGGTTATTAATTTTTATAGAACTCAACAATTATTGTGTACCGGCTCTTTTCCGCGCTACCCTTTCTTATACACAATCCCGTTCCGGTTTGCATAAATCGCCGCCTGTGTCCGGTCAGCCACTCCCAATTTACTCAGGATATTACTGACATGCGTCTTCACCGTTTTGATCCCTATGAATAAAGTATCCGATATTTCCTGGTTGGTCATCCCTTCTCCGAGGCATTCCAATACTTCTAATTCCCGTACCGTCAAATCTTCATGGGGTTTTCTCTCCTGCGGCCTGAATCGTGTCATCATTTTATCAGCAACCTTGGAGGCGATGACGGATTCCCCTTTTGCAGCTTTATAAATAGCAGAAGTGACTTCCTCTGCACTAGCTGTTTTGAGCAGATAACTGTGTGCGCCGGCCTCTATGGCCGGGAAAACTTTCTCATCATCATAATAGCTTGTGAGAATGATGATTTTGCATCCATTTAGGTAGGTTAATATTTTTTCTGTCGCTTCGATTCCGTTGCCATCCTCCATCAACAGGTCCATTAAAATCACGTCAGGCTGATAGATTTTAGCAAGACGGACTGCTTCATTTCCGCTCTTTGCCTCCCCAAGGAAATCGATTCGTTCTTCCATGAGCAGATAGGTTTTCATCCCTAACCTGACCATCTCGTGGTCATCGACAATCATTACTTTAATTTTTTCCACCATGCTCTCCCCCTTCATCAGACCGGGATTCTCAAATTGATATATGTACCTTCGCTTTCTTTCGACCTGATTTGAAAGTGTCCCCCTATTTCTTCAGCTCTTTCTTTCATCGTTTGTAGTCCATAAGAAGTCATTTTACTTTCTACAGGATTGAACCCTATACCGTTATCACTTATATAAAGCGTCAGGAAGCCCTCTTTTTTCTCCGTCGTGATTACAACCCTGGTTGCTTTTGAGTGCCTTAGGATATTTGAAAGGCTTTCTTGGATGATCCTGAACAGATGTGTTTCTGTCCCTTTTGTGAGATTTTCCATTCCCTCGAATCTTGATTCGATTTCAAGCTGCGTCTTTTCCTTCAATTCCCTGATGAGAGTGATTAAAGCTTCACGAATATCTTCACCCTTTAAGTCCACCGGTCTTAAATGAAGAAGCAGCGCCCTCATTTCTCCCTGTGCCTTGGAAGCAATTTCTGCCACCTGCTTCATGATCCCTTCCGCTTTGCCTGAATCGTGCGCAATGCTTTTAAGGGCTGCGGAGGAAAGCATATTGAGTGCAAACAGCTGCTGACTGACCGAATCATGTAAATCCCTGGCCAGTCTCTGGCGTTCTTCCATGACGGCTGCCCCGTGAGCTTTTTCGGCCAGCTCGGATTTTTCATCTGCCAGGCGCTGCAAAGACTTCACTTGTTCCTGAATATAGGTGGCAAGATGATTCATTTCTTCTGCAAGCACCCCAAGCTCATCACGTTCATCCGATTTCACCCTTGCGGAGAGCTTTCCGCTTCTAAGCAGCGTGACAAACGTAGACAGATCATCAATCCGTCCTTTAAGTGAATAGCTTGTACGAAATCCGAAATACACACTCAGCAACAGGAGGATCAGCAACAATGCAAGAGTCAGGTAAATTGAAAGACTTAATGAAACCCCGTCATTATGTGATAAAAACAAATAGACTTGAAGGGAGACAAAAGAAATCAGGCTTGCCATGACAGCCATCATAAAAAAACTTTTAATGATCATATTTCTGATAGCAGAAGTATGGTCCAATCTTCCCACTCCCTTCTAAATGCACGAACCCATCTCTTATACTTCACTCACTCTGATCGAAGCCACTTTAACGTCAATAAGCAGTTTAATTTTCTTACTTGATTCTTCATATCCCGGAGACCGGTAATAGAAATCAGATCTGATTTCAGCAGACTTTTGATCAAACAGTTTCACTTCTCCGACTTTCACATCAATCTCGATGTCGACCGGAATATCTTCCGGAATGATGACTTTTACATCTCCAACCCAACCCTTAATGACAATCGGGGTTTCACCTTCCGGGATAAATGCCTTACTGAAATCGAAATAATAATCGCCTACCACGTTTTGAAAATTCATCGGTTCCAACGGCCAATTCGGTTCAGAGTATTTGATTTCCCCTATGATGAAATTTTTCCTATGGTTTTTTTTGAGGGTTTTTGAACCGCCTTCCTTCCGTCCCTTCAAAGCCGTATCTTCAACACTATCTGAAGAGCGGTCAACCGTAACAGTCAGATTCATAGACTTATTCATTGCCACACGAATGGCCATTGCAATGATGAATAACGGCCAAAGCTTCCACCATTCCCCATAGTCAAAGTTCACTTTATTCCATTTATCAAGAAGGATAAGTGAGCCGTAGACAAGACTGAACAAGCCGAAGAGCAATTTACCGAAACTTTTATTCGAAACGCTGTCAACCAGCCATTTCAGTCCGACCAGAACCAGCAATATTGGGATGATATTGACAAAATCCATCGTTATTTCCAAGGAAATGACACCAAGATTCAACAGTAACAGCACAACGCCGGTTATTAATAACAATAGCGAGAAAAACCATCGCTTTCTTCCTCTGCTGCTCACTTCTCCACCACCTTCACCACTATATAGTTTCTAGAAAAGGATAAAATATCCTGTTCCTGACTACATATTAATCCTAATTGACGGTGAAGAAGAGCCGCATCCGCCCGATTCCTTCTCCGTCTCAAGACCGAAAAATGCGGTTTCACACCTTTATTCATTTTTCATAATCTATAGTACAGATTGGGGCTTTCACCCAATTTGAGAAAGGATATGCGAAGGGGGTAATCTTTTGGGGATCGACTTAACGGCTCTTCATTGGATCTACTTGGTGTTTATTGGATTGATTATATTATTTATGGTTTTCAGGAAGGATACTACAATTGTATGTATAATCGGGATCTTCAGTATTGCTCTGACTGCGACCGGTTCATTGAGCGGATCGATAAGCTCGGTTTTTAACAGTTTCATATTTGCCATAACTGAATTACTGTCGACAATCCTTGTCATTTCGATCATAGTGGCCATGAGCAAGGGACTGACTGCAACAGGGGTCAATGATGTCATGATCCGGCCATTCACGAAATTCATTAAGACTCCCGCACTTGCGTATTGGACGATCGGTATTGTCATGATGCTTATCTCTTGGTTTTTCTGGCCGTCGCCTGCAGTGGCACTGCTTGGGGCTGTCCTGGTTCCTGTGGCACTAAGGGTCGGGCTTCCGGCACTTGGGATTGCAATGGCAATGAACCTTTTCGGACACGGAATTGCCCTATCAGGGGATTATGTCATCCAGGCAGCACCCAAACTTACCGCTGATGCTGCGGGGATTCCGGTGGGGGATGTAATCGCAGCGAGTGTCCCGCTGGTTATCGTCATGGGGATTGTCACGACAATCACTGCTTTTATCTTTATTAAAAGAGATATGAAAAGAGGAATCTTAAAGGTAGAGCAATCAACTTATCTTGAGGATGAACCCTCGCCATCAGAGAAAAACCTGCTATCTGCCGGATGGAGAAATGGTATTGCCCTTCTGATTCCCCTATTATTCGCACTGAACATTGCGGCAATGGTTTCGTTTGACCTTCAGGGCGGTGATGCGACAGCTTTAATCGGTGGAACATCCATTTTTATATTGTTGATCATTTCCCTGGCTGCTTATAAAGGTAAAGGATTGGAGCGTTCCACCAGTTTTCTGATAGACGGATTTCAATTCGGATTTAAGGTTTTCGGTCCAGTCATTCCGATTGCCGCCTTCTTCTACTTGGGGGATGCCGGGTTCGGGACCATCATCGGGGATTTTCTCCCGGAAACGTCCCACGGGATCGTCAATGACCTTGGCGCATCCCTTGCTGCAGTCGTTCCGCTTTCGAAGGCAGTAGGGGCTGTTACGCTGACGGTTGTCGGTGCCATAACCGGACTTGATGGTTCAGGATTCTCAGGTATTTCACTTGCCGGTTCGGTGGCAAATTTATTTGCCCAAAGTATAGGCACGGGTGTCGCAACTCTTACAGCACTTGGCCAGATTGCAGGTATATGGGTTGGTGGCGGAACCCTTGTACCATGGGCCATCATTCCTGTAGCTGCCATCTGTAATGTAGATCCGTTCGAGCTAGCCAGGAGGAATATGCTGCCGGTCGTCATCGGACTGACCGTCACGACCATAGTGGCCATTTTTATCCTGTAAAAAGAAAAGGGCCCATCCTCAGTGCGTTTATGCACCTGAAGGACGGACCTTTTTATATGGATTTTTTTCGTAAAGGAAGGTGGTCAAGGTAAAGATGGAATAGCCTATGAGAAAGCCCGCAAGAACGTCCGAAGGGTAATGGGCCTGTTCCACCACCCTGCTCATCCCTGCCAGGAAAGCTGTTGCCGATGCAAGGATGTATATGCCCCATTTCACTTTGATTGAGGAAAACTCCCTGCTGATAAAATAAGAAGCCGTCAGCAAGAACACGATCCCGACCATAGCATGCCCGCTCGGGAAACTGAAACTCTCTTCCCCATGCGGAAACGGCGGCCTGTCTCTTTCCATTAAATTCTTTATGCTTTTATTCAATACATTGCTGCCTGCAACGGCGACCACTACGGTTAAAATGCCCGGAAAATCTTTTTTGGCCCACCATAAGTACAAGATAAGCAAAATGGCACCTCCCCCGATAGCGAGTTCAGTCCCCATTACCGAAAAGATCTCAATGAATCGCATATGATTCATGTTTTCCAGCAAATAGGGATCCCATGGAATGGACAAATCATAATAAACAAAATGCGCAATCGTCATAAAAAGAATGAACGTAATGATTCCGGTTATGTAAAATCCCTTTTTCATCTAATCCCTCCTTTCATTAGGATAGTCTAAGATTAAGTTATTTTTCACTCCCATTTAATGTTATAATATTCTAAATCTTCAACATTATAAGGGGGGCTTTAACTTGCTGAGTGAATTATATCAGAAATTGGAACAGCGATGGGGGGAAATGGTAGAAATAAGAAGGCATCTCCATAAACATCCTGAACTTTCTTTCCAGGAAAAAAACACGGCCAAATATATCGCGGAATATTACCGTGACATAGGAATCGATGTCCGGGAAAACGTAGGCGGCAACGGTTTAGTCGCAACGATCAAAGGCCGCCTCCCGGGAAAAACGGTCGGGCTGCGCGCCGATTTTGATGCACTTCCCATCCAGGATGAAAAAGATGTGGAATACAAGTCGACCGTACCCGGAGTGATGCATGCATGCGGACACGATGGCCACACCGCTACTCTCCTCGTTCTGGGGAAGACATTGAATGAATACCGCAATCAACTTCAGGGAACGATCAAACTCATTCATCAGCATGCTGAGGAATATGCTCCGGGCGGCGCCAAGCCGATGATAGAGGACGGCTGCCTGGAAGGCATCGATGTAATCTTCGGCACTCATTTGTGGGCAACGGAAAAGCTCGGGAAGATCCTGTTCAGGACAGGTCCGATCATGGCCGCAGCCGATCGATTCGAAGTCGTGATAAAAGGCTCCGGAGGTCATGGTGCACAGCCTCATAAAACAAAAGACGCAATTGTCGCGGGTGCCCAGCTGATAACCGATTTGCAGCAGATTGTAAGCAGGCGGGTAAATCCGATTGATCCGGCTGTTGTCACAGTAGGGTCATTTGTTGCTGATAATGCATTCAACGTGATTGCAGACAGCGCTAAACTGATCGGTACCGTCCGAACGTTCAATCCGGAAGTAAGGGATTTCATCGAAACGGAGATCGAGCAGATCATAAAAGGGGTTGCCCTCTCATTCGGCTGTGAATACGAGTATCGTTTTGAAAGGGGCTACCCTGCGGTGGTGAATCATTCAGAGGAAACTCAGCTTCTCATTGAATCTGCCGCAGAAATCGATGAAGTACACAGTGTGGAAGAGATTGAACTTCAAATGGGAGGAGAAGACTTCGCTTATTATCTCGAAAGGGTGAAAGGGACATTCTTCTTCACGGGTGCGGCCCCTGAAAACGCCGATACACTTTATCCCCATCACCACCCTAGGTTCGACATCAATGAGAAAGCGCTGCTGATTGCCGCCAAGACTCTGGCCTCCGCCACCCTGCACTATCAGAAAAAACATGCCGAGCCCGGAATCACTGCCAGGAGGTAATACAAAAAGATCGGCCGAGGCCGATCTTTTTCATTTTCCACTTTCATTAAAATACCTGATCCGATACGCATATTTCGCCGTTTCTCCCAACTGGTCCAAAAGCTGATAATTTGCGTAGGCACCCACTACCGCCCCTACTCCGGGAATGAGCTGGAACATCTTTACGAAATCAATATAATCACGGTACTCCTGTTGGAAAGTTCGCCAGTCCATGTCCTTCAGTTCTTCCTTTTTCTCATTCCAGTTTTCGATCACCATCAACGTTTCTTTTTTGTGCTCATCGCTTGAGAATGCAAGTTGAAACACATATAGGAGAAACAGCCTTTCTTCATATTTCTTTACATCCAGGCCGTGGATGGCGGAGCATTCACTCAGGAAATTCATCTTGATGGAAAGCAGTAAAGGGAAATCCGCAAGCCCGAGAAAAATACCTCCTGCCCCTGTCCCTGCTCCTTCGATGACAGCAGCTTTACGGTGGGCTTCCAACCTTTCCTCCATCTGCGCTTCTCTTTCTTCCAGAGAAAGATGAACCTCCGCTTTGGACGAATTCGACCACTCACTGCCCTTCAAGGTGACTTCAACCATTTTCTTTATGCTTTCCGTGATTATCTTATGGGCTTTTTCAGGAATGAATTGATTTATCTTCTTTTGAGCCTGCTTTGAAACACGTTGAAATACCGAGGAGCGTTTAACTATTTTACGTTTCCAGGATTCCAGTTCTTCTCTTTCCTTATTCATTCTCCATCCCGCCTTTTGGTTTTGTCTACCCTATATACGCAAGCAACAGTCCGGGGTTTCAAAGATACATACTTTCATCCATTTTTCTGAGCCTCTGATCCACATAATATTGACTGAATAATAAAGAGAAAATAAATCCAGCCAGGAGAATGATGACTCCTTCGACCCACATACCTTTCATTAGGAGCGGAAGGGAAAAGATGAATGACTGGATCATCATCGACTGATTTAATACTTTCTTAAACGACGACTTTTTCAATTGAGTCGAAACCGGATAGATAAGTACCCAAATTTTGTAGTCAAACCGATTATAGAGCGGCACGAGCTGAAATCCTGTCAGATACAGGAATAACAGAGCGGTCAGGATATTGACTATAAAAGACTGATTTGTATAGATCAAGATGGCACCGATCAATGTAAGCCGGATGTATAATCCCGAGAATTCACTCGTCCGGACCAAGGAGCGGAGGTACAGATTCCTAAAGGTCGATGATTGGGAGAATTCCGTTTTGACTAAGAAATCCAGCCACTTCCTTCTATGCACCTTCCCTTTTAATTTTGGTACATCCGTGAACATATTCGCGATCCGGTAAAACATCAGCATCCTCTGCTGCTCAAGATGAATCAGCAGATCCCATTTCAAATTTTTCTTTTTTGCTGCATTGAAAAAATAAAATAAATACCCGGCCATGATCACGGCCACTGCCAGTATTAAAACAATGGATGATCCGGATAACACAAGCAGCATCAAGGAACCGGACAGCAGGAATCGGATGATGCTGTCGATCCAGTGAGCTTCTCTTTCCTGAAACCTGAGAAGGAACCACCTTACATAAAGATTCCATACCTTTATGGCGAGTACGAGTGCAAGCAGCGGAAAGAAGCTATTAAAACCATTTCCTGTTACCGCTACATACATAGGCATCATGGCCGCAAGGATGAGGAGCTGGATATATGACTGGAACATGAAGCTGATCCAGATGCATTTCCTGAAATAGGAACCCAGTCTGTTTTCGAGCGGTAGAAGGAATACCGCATCCGCTTCCTTCAAAAAGGTGTATACCGGACTCCAGGCAAGGACCAGCCCCAAAATGACTGCCATAATATAGGCTGCCGGAAACGTGGGATCAAGAGTCTTCACCCACTGGTTATATGTAAAGGCAGCACCGCCCAACGCAAAAATCAAAACAAAGAGCAGATGATCGTTGAACATGTACTTGAGATATTTCTGAAGTTCCTGATTGTATTCCAGAACACGTTTCTTCCAGATACTCTCCACGTTATTCATCATCGGATTCTTCCTTTGTCAACTGGATGTATATATCATCAAGGGTGGCGCCTCTCATGGAGAATTCTGTTTGCAGTTCTTTTAATGTGCCCTTTGCCCTGATCCTGCCTTCATGAAGGATGATGAACGAATCACAGTACCTCTCAGCTGTCGCGAGGATGTGTGTCGACATTAAAATGCCGGCACCGCTCTTTTTCATTTCTTCCATCCAATCCAATAATGACTGGATGGCGAGCGGGTCCAGACCAACAAACGGCTCATCGATAATATACAGGCTCGGTTCGATAAGAAAGGCACACATGATCATCACTTTCTGTTTCATTCCCTTGGAGAAATGGGCAGGGAACCAGCCCAGCTTCTTCTCCATCCGGAACGTCTTCAGCAGCCTCCCTACCCTCAGATTATATTCGTCTTCAGTGAGGCCGTATGCCATCGCCGTCAGCTTAAGATGTTCCTCGAGAGTCAATTCATCATAGAGAATGGGTGTTTCCGGTATGTATGAGAACTGTTTCCGATATTGATCGGCATCTTTCTTCAATGTATGCCCGTTAATGGCAACTTTCCCCTGCTTCGGCTCCATCAACCCGATGATATGCTTGATCGTCGTACTTTTACCGGCACCATTCAAGCCGATAAGCCCGACAATCTCATTCGAATTGATTGAAAAACTGATATCTTTCAGAACAGGCTTTCGGGTGTAGCCTCCAACAAGATGATCTATTTCTAATAACGCCATGGGCAGCAACGTCCTTTCTCTTCTACATGGTTTGACTCTATTTTAGCAAAATTCCGTCCTAAAGGCATCGTGATTTAGTCAGCTATTCCAATAATTAGTATTCATATATATGGCCGCTTCTGCACATTCTAATCTTTGAAGGGGCCAGCAATAAGTAAAACGGGGTGGTTGTTAAAGACCAGTTTACCGATTTCACTATTGTTTGCGGCTTAAAGGATAGTCGTCTTCCATAGTGAATGACACACTCACCAATTCATTTCATCACAAACTTGATAAATGAGGTGTTTGTTAAAGAACATTTTGACTAAAATCAATTATCTTGTACAGCTTTTCAGCTAGAAAAGATAAGGGGATGGTCACTTTGAACAAAGTCATTCATTTTCCAGATTGCACAAATCATGCTTAAAGCTAAATGAGGTGTTTGTCGCAGACCACATACAGTTTCTATTGTCTTAAGCCTACCAGCTGAAAGAATAGGGGATGGTCGCATTGCAAAAAGTTCATTCTTTAAACGGATGGATTCTCTGATTACGCTGACAAGCAAATGAGGTGTTTATCAAAGAAAGGAAACTTGACGTATAAACCTTTAGAAGTACCCCTTCAAAGAGAGGCAGGAAAACCGTTCCTGTCTCTTCTTTTCTTTTCTTTCTTTTTCCATTCGTGATAAAATAAACTCAACAAATCACATGATTGAAAGGTGGAAATATTGTGAGCGATTGTATTTTTTGCAAAATCATCAATGGCGATATCCCTTCAATGAAAGTATATGAAGATGATCATGTCCTGGCATTTTTGGATATCAGCCAGGTTACAAAGGGACATACCCTGCTGATCCCAAAAGTACATAAAGAAAATATTTACGAACTGTCAGCTGAAACAGCAAGTCATCTGTTCTCCGTTGCACCGAAGATCGCAAATGCCCTTAAAGCGGAATTTGAACCGGTCGGATTCAATTTATTGAATAACACCGGAGAGCAGGCCGGCCAATCCGTCTTCCATTTCCACATGCATTTCATCCCCCGCTACGGCCAGGGAGACGGCTTCGGAGCCATCTGGAAGACACACAACGATGACTACAGCACAGATGATTTAAAAGGAATTGCAGAGTCCATTTCAAAACATATTTCATAATTAGCTGAAAAACATCCGGGAACATTTCTACGGATGTTTTGTGCTTTTTGGTAAGAACCGTGTATGAATTATTATTGGTTAATGTTTGTTGCCAGCGGTTGATTGGAGTGCAAGACGAAGACTCCTGCGGGAAGAGTAGCTTATAAGAAAAGCGGAAGGGCTTTGTTCAGAGGCGGGTGGCATAAGACGAATCGGCCACGAAGGCGTTCTTTGCCTTCTTGGTCGCTTTGGCTTATGACATGTGCCTCTAAGCCCTGCAGCTAGACAAGTGAGACCCCGCATCACGGGCTACCCGCGGAAAGCGTAGTCTTGCACGGAAATCAATAGCGGTAATAAGAAAGTTAAACAAATTAATTCTTTTACACAATATCCACCTGTGTTATAATGTACATATCTTTTCGCTGATGGCAATGAGTGCACATCAGGAGGGGACAAAAGTTAGATTAGTTGAGGAGAGATGAGAAATGAATACAAAAACATTAGTATCCCTATCATTATTAGTGGGGATCGGAGCCGTCCTGCATACGGTCATCCCTGGATTCTTCCTTGGAATGAAACCTGATATGATGCTTACCATGATGTTCTTGGGGATCATCCTGTTCCCAGCCAAAAAGAATGTATTACTGCTTGGAGTGCTGACAGGAGTAATCTCAGGATTGACGACCCAATTTCCAGGCGGATTCCTACCAAACCTGATTGATAAACCAATCACAGCCTTTGTGTTCTACGGATTATTCCTGGCTACCCAAAAGGTCACTCGTTCAGTCATAGGTGCTTCCGTACTGACTGCGGCCGGTACCCTTGTATCCGGAAGTATATTCCTTCTTTCGGCATATGTAATCGTAGGACTTCCAGGAGCATTCTTTGCATTGTTTGCAGCAGTCGTATTGCCTGCAACACTTGTGAATGCCGGGGCCATGTTTATCGTTTATCCAATCATTCATTCCATTTTGCAACGATCAAACCTGAAAGAAGTAAGAACTTCTGAACAACTTTCATGAAATAAAAAGCCTGTGTTGCATCTGCAATACAGGCATTTTTTTTATTATACCCCGAATCTTAGCCCTGTCTCGGCTGAACCGGCCGCTTCCGCTTATCTTTTGTCCAGCTCCAGGGCTTAGAGGCACATGTCATAAGCCAAACCGGCCAAGAAGGCAAAGGTCGCCTTCCCGTCCAGTCCGTCTTATGCCACCCGCCTCTGAGCAAAGCCCTTCTGCTTTTCTTTTAAGCAGCAAACCAAAATAAGATGCCGATCAAGAAAGAAATCACCCCGCCCGATCCAAGCATCGCTGCTCTCCTTTTCAACATATTCTTAGGGGGATACATACCGGGCCTCTGAATTCCGATGAAATTATAAACCATACTTAAAAACAGTACACCGCTAAGTGCAAAAAAACCGAAAATGATCCCGTCCATTTCCTCACCCCTCCTCTGCTCCGCCTCTTAACATTCATTTTATGCGGCATGGAATAGGGATATGAAATTACTTGTTTCCTTTCCTTTTCATTAGGGAAAAGGATTATACATGTTTTTTGTAGAAGGTAGTATTATAGAATAACGAGGTGATTCTAATGAAAGTAAAATCTCTTACTTATGGATTAATTATCGGCGGTGTGGTCGGAAGTGTCGCTTCACTCCTTTCAACCCCATCTTCCGGGCGTGAACTGAGAAGTCAGATCAAAAGCAAGAAAGAAGACTGGGGCGAGGTTTTTGAAGAAATGAAAGTGCATCTGGGAGACCTTAAGGATTCCATAAGCAGCCTTTCCCAGGAAGGCAAAGAAACCGTCCAGCAGATTTCAAAAGATCTGCAGGCATCCGTCAAACAATGGCAGGCATCAACCGAACCAAACAACCAGAAACTCCAACAGGAAATCCAGCTCATCCAAACTAAAATCGAAGAACTAGAAAACTCACTAAACAACACCAACAAAAACTAAACCGCAATATAACCCAAAGAAAGAAGACCTTCAACACTGCATGAAAAACCAATGCATCCAGGGTCTTCTTTCTCATTACATAACAAAATATTAGGATTAAAGAAAAAAATCCTTGCAGGAGATAGGCACAAACTATAAATTGCAAATATGTTTTTTACCGGATCCAGCGGTTGATTGGAGTGCAGGACGAAGACTCCTGCGGGATGAGTAGCTTATGTGAGACTTGTCTAGCTGCGGGGCTTAGAGGCACATGTCATAAGCCAAACCGACCAAGAAGGCAAAGTACGCCTTCGTGGCCGATCCGTCTTATGCCACACGCCTCTGAGCAAAGCCCCTCCGCTTTTCTTCCCGCAGGCTTGCCGAGGAGGCTCACGGGCTACCCGCGGAAAGCGTAGTCCTGCACGGAAATCAATAGCGGTATTAAAGGATCAATAACAAAGAAAAACACATACTTCAAAAAATTTTGTCAATTTATCCTTTATTAATTTTTATTTTATTGGCATAATAATATAAAAGCGCTTTCTTATAATCGGTAGCTGTTAAAGTAAGAATAAGGGGCATGCGCAAACAAAGAAAAAGATTTTCTAACAAAGTGGGTGTAAGGGATGGAAGAAAGAGAATATTCATTGAAAGAGGCGATCATCTTCAGTCAACGCATGGCACAGCTGAGCAAAGCTCTGTGGAAAGCCATTGAAAAAGACTGGCAGCAATGGATCAAGCCTTATGATTTAAATATCAACGAACACCATATCCTTTGGATTGCTTATCATCTTAAGGGTGCATCGATTTCAGATGTAGCAAAATTCGGGGTCATGCATGTATCAACAGCATTCAACTTTTCAAAAAAACTCGAGGAACGGGAACTGCTCCAATTCTCCAAGCGGGATAATGACAAAAGGAACACATACATCCAGCTTACGGGTAAAGGGGAAAAAATCCTGCTCGAACTTATGAAAAACTATAAACCGGAGACACATTCAATCTTTCAGGGAGTTGCCCCATTGAAAGAACTATATGGTAAATTCCCTGAAATGATAGAAATGATGTCTGTTGTCCGTAATATTTACGGTAATGATTTTATGGAGATTTTCGAAAAATCATTTCATAACATCGACAGTGAATTTGGTGAGGATAATTCAAAGCTGAATGAACTATTTGAAAATAACGAAGAACTTGCTTAATTTTACGCCTGTTGTCTATCAGATATTAGATGCACACCAGTAATTGATTGATTCCCAGGGCCATGCAGCTATCCAACTTCCAGAGCCCCTGCAAAAAGATTAATCAGTCTGAACATTTCAACAAAAAGCGGAGTACATATAAAAATCCATCCGCTTTTTTGCTTTTCTCCGACTTTGTTCAACATATCACATAAATACTTTACTCCCTCCTTTATATTTCCTTAAAAAAATCTCAAATTATGTGTTGATTTTTTTCCATAATCGTAATAAAGTATGTAAAGCGTTCATATTAAACACAAAACCATCGTCTATGGAGGCGATTTTTTTATGCACTGTTGGAAATCAATCAATTTAGAGAGACAATTTGGCTTTTACCGAGTCTTTTTACTTTCATCAATAATCATGATGATGGTATTCTCATTTATATACGTACCTATTACATTAATGTACTCGAGTTCGTTTTATGATAATCATTTGCCCGGTTTTCTATTGGGACTGATCAGCATATATCCATTGCATAAACTCATTCACTTGGTGCCAATATTCCCTTATGTGAAATTGATGAGGTGGAGATGGGACCGTAAGCTGGTCTTTCTTCCGATCGTGACCCTGAGAGTCAATCGGCCGATTTCAAAATATCTGTATATGGCGGCCCTGTTTGCACCATTCCTGGTCATTAACGGCCTCCTGCTTTACGGATGTATCATTTTCCCGCATTACTCTCATTATTTTGCAATATTATTGGCATTTCACTCTGGCATTTGTGCCATTGATTTCATTTATGCAAAACAACTGCTGGACTCACCGCGGAATGCTTTGATCGAAGAGAATGAAGACGGATATGAAATTCTCATTTATCAGTAAGGATGATAATAGTCCCTTGCCTGACTGGCAAGGGCTTATGATCATCCTTCTCCTTTACTGATTAAACATGCTGGACCTATCTGAAGAAACCAGCAGAAATGCTCTGCATGTTCACTCATTACCAATATTTCGGCAATACTCGCTCTACCATTCTGTTTCATATTTTGGTATCGTATAGTTTATAGGAGATAACGGGGAGGGGTTAGAATGATCTCCATGTTTTTAGTCTTTGCGGTGTTTATCTTGTTCTATATAAACAAGATGACAAACGCATTATGCCTGCAGAAAGAAATACCTGAAGATCGCCAGCCAAAGGTATTTAGAACCATCAACATTCTAATCACCATACTATTGGTATCTTCATACGTAGAAATACTTTATACATAATCTGAAATGCGGAAGGGCTTTGCCCAGAGGCGACAAGCATAAGATGAGCCAGCCAAAAAGGCGTTTTTTGCCTTATTGGCTGGCTTAGCTTATGTCTCGAGCCTCTAAGCCCTGCAGCTGGACAATCTGAAATGCGGAAGGGCTTCGCCCAGAGGCGGGTGGCATAAGACGAACCGGTCGGGAAGGCGTTCTTTGCCTTCATGACCGGTTTGGCTTATGACATGTGCCTCTAAGCCCTGCAGCCGGACAATAAAAAATGCGGAGGCGGCTCGCTCAGCCACTGCACACTAAAAAACCAGCCCGATTTCAAACCGGGCTGGTTTTTACATTTATAGATTGATTAGCAAACGTACGCTGCGCCGATGATAATCAACAAAATAAATAACACAACAAGTAAAGCAAATCCTCCGCCGTAAGCACCAGACATAATGTGCTCCTCCTTTCATTTATGGAAAGCACCGGTGAAAAGAATTAGGAAAAGGGGCTTCCTTCCTAAAAGTACGCCCCTCCTATTTGTTCTTATCCGGTGTAACACTGCACTATCCCGAGGCTAAATTATAGCCAAGCTGCACCTACAATGATTAACAAGATGAATAGTACAACAATTAACGCGAAACCTCCGCCGTATGCGTTACCCATAACTTTCCACCTCCTTTGAAGCGCTAATTTATCTTATTCAAGTTAGTCGCCTTTTGTTTTAGGCTTTTGTCATATTTCTAATTTTTTTTAATATAGATACGCGGCACCAACGATGATTAATAAGATGAACAGCACTACGATCAAAGCGAATCCTGAATTGTATCCACAGCTCATATTTATTACCTCCTTTTCTCTATTCGTTTTTATCATATGAATGAACCTGGGAAATGGGTGTGTAAAATGCCCATTTTTATCATCTTAAGTTTGGAAAATATTTTTTTTCATGGAAAAAGTGTGATATAGTATGGGTTGTAGAATTTTGACAAGTCGTAACAATCTATATACTAGGAGATGTTCAGCATGAAAAAATGGATTATTTCAGTGACCCTTGCAACCGGGATGATCGGCCTTGCAGGCTGCAGCGGAGACAGTGCAGACAAAAGTGACGTGGTTGCAACGACTAAAGCCGGAGATGTGACCAAGGATGAATTATACAAATCAATGAAGCAAAAATTCACTCCACAAATGGAGCAGGCGCTTCAGGAACTTGTTTACACAAAGGTCCTGTCTGATAAATACAAAGTCAGCGACAAAGAAGTGGATGAGAAATTGAATGAAGCGAAAGACCAGCTCGGGCCTCAATTCGATATGTTCCTTCAGCAGTACAATCTTAATGAAAAGTCATTTAAAGAATACTTGAAGCTTCAACTTCTTCAGGAAAAAGCGGCTACCTCTGATGTGAAAGTCTCTGAAAAAGAACTCAAGGAATATTATGAGAAGTGGAAACCTGAAATTGAAGTCCGCCACATCCTTGTAGATGATGAAAAAACTGCCAAGGAAGTAAAACAAAAACTGGCGGACGGCGGTAACTTCGAAGAACTTGCTAAGGAGTATTCAAAAGATCCCGGTTCTGCCGAAAAGGGCGGAAGCCTTGGATGGGTAGATTATGCGGGACGTCAGAATTTTGTGCCTGAATTCTCAAAAGCACTTGATACATTAGAAAAAGGGAAAGTCAGCGAGCCGATCAAAACTGAATACGGCTACCATATCATCGAAGTCACTGATAAGAATGAAAAGAAATCATTCGATGAAATGAAAAAGGAACTTGAGAAAGAACTAAAACTTTCTAAAGTAGATCCTCAAAAAATCCAGGAAGCAATGAAGCGCGAGATAGAAAAAGCTGACCTGAATATCAAAGACAAAGATTTGAAAAAATCATTTGACCAAGTATTGAATCCGCCGGCTGCACCAGAAAACGGGGAAACACCTGTCCCGGAGAGTGAAGAAAAGCCAGCTGCTGAATAATAAAGATAAATAAAAGAAGCCTGAAGGAGAAAGTAACTCCTTCAGGCTTCTTTTTATATTTCAAGAAAATTGACGTCTCCGTTCTTTCTCATCCTGCATCCGGGAGATGTACACTTCCCCTTCTTTTTCAATCCATTCATCTTCCACCTGTTTTTCTTCCTTTGCTGATTTGATTGTCATAAAGGCGCTAGCAAAGATTCCTGCCACAACGAAGTACATCCAAATTGGTAGAGTCATTTATTTCATCTCCTTATAGTTTGTCCTCTTATTGATACTATATGAGATGCCTGTCGGAAACATAACCTAATATTGAAGATTCATTTAAAGGGATTTAATTGTTGCTGGTTATATATTTTGAAGTCTATCAATACCGCAAATGATTTCCGTACAAGACTTCGTTTTCCGCGGGTGACCTGTGAGCCTCCTCTCTTAGTAAGGAGAGTTAACTGTCCAGCTGCAGGGCTTAGAGGCACATGTCATAAGCCAAACCGACCAAGAAGGCAAAGAACGCCTTCCTGGCCGATTCGTCTTATGCCACACGCCTCTGAGCAAAGCCCTTCCGCTTTTCTGATAGGAGTCTTCGTCTTGCACTCCGATCAACCGCTGGAAAGAACTAAAATCTAAATGTACTTGGTTGAACAAATAAAAAACCCGAACTGATTTGCCTTATCACATGCAAATCAGTTTGGGTTTTCTTCAGAAAACTTTTTCAATCAACAACTTTATTATTTATGAAATGTCGGTTTGTAGAAAGAACGATTATCCAGCGGGAAGATTCTTTCGGTGTATTCACCCGGTTTAACGCGTTCAAGTGCACGGTCGAGCATATTCATCTTTGCATCGACGTTATCGATATAATGAAGGATTTCCGCTTCACGGATCATCGGCGGTTTCGGGCTTCCCCACTCCGCTTTTCCGTGGTGGCTCAATACCATATGCTGAAGGATCATCACTTCTTCTCCTTCGATTCCTAACTCTTCAGCTGTTTTCCCGATTTCATTGACCATAATGGAAATATGCCCCAGAAGATTCCCTTCTATCGTGTAGGTAGTGGAAGTGGCTCCTGACAGTTCCATGACCTTCCCCAGATCGTGAAGGATGACCCCTGCATACAACAGGTCAGTATCAAGTGACGGATAAAGGCTTGCAATTGCCTTTGATAAGTCAAGCATCGATACGACATGATATGCAAGTCCCGATACGAATTCATGATGATTTTTTGTGGCCGCGGGATACTCAAGGAACGGCTTTTGATATTTCTTAAGCAGATGCCTCGTGATGCGCTGTATATTTGGATTTCTCATTTCGAAGATATATTGTGTGATTTTACTCGTCATCTCATCGATCGACAACGGTGCAGTTTGGAGAAAATCTGAAATTTTATGTCCATCTGCCGGTGATGCAGGACGGATCTGCTTTATTTTCAGTTGATTTTTCCCCCGGTAGTTATGGACATCCCCAATTACTTTTACAATGGTTTCAGGCTGGAATGCTTTTTCATCCTGCTCCGAGGCGTCCCAAAGCTTCGCCTCCATTTCTCCGCTTTTATCCTGGAGAATGAGCGTCAAAAATGGCTTTCCGGCATTTGTTGTCCCTTTGGTCATCTGTTTTATAAGCAGATGCAGATCGACCGTTTCCCCTGCATTGAATGTCATGATTCCTGTCATCGTAATCCTCCGTCCTCTTTTTAATCAGTTTCAGTATAACATATATGATAGACTCATTGTTTTCCGTGCTTTTCCTTGCTTAAACCATTACGGCTTTTTCTAATAGAATCACTTCATTTTCTTTATAGTAACTTCTGATATGAGGGTGGCATGTAAAAAGGATGATTTGATGTTCTTTTTCCATTGTTCTCAACAGTTTCTGAAATGCATTCGTTCTATCACGGTCAAAATTCACCGCTCCATCATCGATCAGCAGCGGAAGTTTATATATGTCCCTGAAAGATCGAACCAGTGCAAACCTGATGGAAATATAAAGCTGCTCCTTCGTTCCCTGACTCAGCTCGACAGCCTGGAACCGCACGCCATCCTTTCGCTCGACTTCTATTGTTTCATTGCTCACACGAATGGTGTGATAAATCCCCTCGGTCAATACAGAGAAATTCTCCTCAGCCAGCGCAATCACATTCGGCATCTTTGTTTGCTGATAATGATCAATGGTTTTCTTGAGACTTTCCCGGGCCAGTGTAAACTTGGACCATTTCATCACATATTCACGCAAATCAGCCTTTTTCTCTTGAAACTCCTGCAGAAGCCTCGAATAGCCTGTGCCCTCTTCCAGCAAATTGATTTCATGCTCGACTGATGCCAGCCTCTTCCTGCACGATGACACTTCTTTTATCAGTTCATTTAGCCTTTGTCCCAATTCACTTAGCCTTTTGGTTACGTCTTCTTTGAATTCGAATTCAGTAAAGATGTCCAACGTTTGCTGATTGACTCTTGTCTTCATTCCTTCAAAGCTTGCAAGCAGCACTTTCCTCTCCTCAGACTTCAGTGAAAGTGCGCGGAATTCCTCCTCGTCCCTGCATCCCGCCTCTTCCAACAAGGAATGGATCTCATCATCGATTTTTCTCACCTGTGATAGGGATTGCTCTCTTTCCAGACGCAGCGATTCTAAGTCACCCTGAATTTGTTCGTGAATCAATTTATTTCTTTCAATATCCTGAATTATGCTTTTCATTTTCGTGAATGCTTCTTCCACCGTTGTAAATGTGATCGAATGCCGGATGAACCATTCTTCACATCCTGTGGAGAAGTCATCAATCTTCTCTTGAAGAATCTTTTCCTCCTCCATTAATCGCCGCAACTTTTCATACGAATTCACCAGTTCTTTCAGTTTTCCGAATGCGTCCCTCAGCCACTCAGCAGGAAATTCAGCCGGGAGATATAATTCCGCTTTCACTTTTTCAATTGATTGAAAATCAGCGGTCAATCTGGACTGGATGGATTCTGCCTGCTTATTCAATTTTTCTATTTTCGCACTTTGTTCTTCCATTTGAAGGATTCGCTGCTTCCATTCACTTCGAATCTCCAATTGTTCTTTTAAGACTTTTTCTGAAGTTTCAAGAGGAGCCTCTTCGTCCATTATTTTGCTGCTTCCCCCCGAGAATTCACGGAGTTTCCCTCTCAAATTTGCAAGATGGGTCAGCTTTTCATTTACATACTGTCTTGTTTTCCATAGATTAACGGCAAGCAGGGCAATGATCATAATACTGAAGGTCCACATAGAAGAATCATTTATGATGGCCCAGACACTGAAACCCGTCAATAGGATAATTATGATGGAGCTGTATAAGAGCTGATTGGAAAAAGATTTGCGTTTTTCCTTCACTTCTTTCTCTCCATCTTCAAGCTGGTTTTGGACCCATATTTTCCGATGTTGGGAAACCTGGCTGTAAGAATGTTGTTTCACTTTTCTCTGCAATGCCTGATACTCTTCTTCCTCCATAAGAAGCTCTTCAAGTTCATCACACTTCCGTTCAATGATGATCAAGGCTTCTTTTTCTTCTTGCAACTGGTTTAATAGGGTTTCCTGTTCATTTTGGCATTTTGTTTTTTCCCGCAATGCCTTTTCGATTCGATCTCCCATCAGCATCCCGGTATTGATGGAAGAAATATCTTTTTCCTCAGCATTCAAATCAAGTTCTCTCATCGCTTCCCTTATTCCGCTTTGCAATGCCCTGATTTCCCGGTTCATCTCTCTCAGGTCATCCCTCCACTTCATGTAGACAGGCTGCTGTGCCAGCATGGATTCGACTTGCTGGCTTTCTGAAATGAATTGAGAAGCCTGCTGTGTATCTTCAAGCTTTTCAGAGAGCTTCCTTTGTTTCGAATCGAGGGTTTCCAGATAAGAGGAAACCTGCCTCCACTCTGCTTTCAAAGCATTCAGTCGTTCTGCCCCCTGAGGAGGGAAATAAACATCTTCGAATGCCTCCAATTTAGTGGAGGTGGCAACAAATTCAGTAAGAGGCTCCCATTGTTCTTCAATTACTTGCAAACCTTCTTTTTCTTTTGAAAGGGCTTCTTTTTCTTCTTCCAGAGTAGAAATGGCAGACTCCAATAACTGCTTTTCCTCCTGGAGCGGTCCATATTGTTTATTTTTTTCCCTGGCTTCCGCGATGTTCTTTTCCAACGCCTTCAATTCGCCCAGTTTTGTATTGATTACCGGCTTTCTTCCCGACCTTTTAAATAATTGTTCCCGTTCTTTTTGCCAATTTTGTTCCATTTGCAGCAGCAGGTCGGTGCCGGTAGAACCTGCACTGAATAAATAACGATTCAGTTCTTCTTTTTTCAATTTATGTATATCCTGCAGCCCATCAAGATTAAAGGAAAAGATATTCCGATAAGTCGTCTTGTCCACACTTCCCAACAAATCCAGCAGTGCTTCTTCCCCTCCTGAGGATCCATCTTCAAATTGAACGGTAACATCACCCGCTGCTTTTCCTCTAATCCGTTCAATGCTGACCTTCCCATGCTTCTCAGAGACACAAAGGACCTTTCCGCCATATTCCGTGGATTCCTTCGGTTCATAACGAAGCTCGGATTGCTGCCTGGTTGGGAACCCAAACAGGATACTATGGATGAAAGACATGATGGTAGATTTCCCTGCCTCATTTTCTCCATAGAATAGTTGAAGGTCCTCTATAGAGTAAACCTTATTTATCAGCTTTCCATAACCGTAAATATGTAACTGGGTGATTTTCATCACGGCACCTCTTTTCTTACTGCACCCGCTTTGGGTATAGGATTAATTCTACTGCTTCCTGAACCAAATCTGACATTTCCTCTTCTCCCAAAGGGTCCAGGAACCGATACAGGCCAGGATGCTCAATTAGTTCAGCTAAAGCCTTCCTGCCATCTTCGGCATCCATTTTTTTAAGGGTTTGCAAGACATCCTTGATGAATGGATCTTTACTATCGATGTCCGTTTCAGAAGGGACTGACTTAATGGAGTGGATCCAACGGACGGTCTCTCCTTCGGCTGAATCCTCCTGCAGCGCTTGAAGGAGATCACCGTTTTCGACTGCCGCCAGTACATCCGGGGATAAGCCGTTCACATCTCTGATATGTATTTGAAGCAAACAGTCAACCTGTGTTTCATACTCCTCAGCTGCCCTTTTGATATGTTGATAAATTTCACCGAACCGCTCAAACCCGGCCAGTGACACTTCCACTTCCCCCCAAATCATTTCCTGTGTCGGGATGAATGTAAGAAAGGAATCGTGTTTATCTAACTCGACAAGGTAGCATCCCTTTTCACCCGTCTCTTTACGATGTCTCCCTTGAATATTGCCCGGGTAGACAATAGGGGGGTCCGGGTTCAGGACCTGCCGCTGGTGAATATGACCCAGTGCCCAATAATGGTAGTTCTTCTCTTTTAGTTCACTGATTGAGAAAGGGGCATAATTTTCGTGTTCGGAGTGAAGACTCCCCTCACTTCCGTGCAGCAGTCCGATGACATAATCGGCCTCAAGCTGCTTTGGATATTCTGAGATTCGCCGGTCACGGATATGCCTGGTGTCATAGCTGAATCCTGTTAATTTAACAACAGCACCTTTTTTGGTGATCAGTTCCTTCACTTCCGTTTCATTATTAAATACATGAATATTATCTGGCATATCAAGCTTCAACCGGAATCCGCCCAGATAGTCATGATTTCCGTGAATGACATAGACTGGAATTTCATTCTTATATAACAAGTTAAATTGATTCAGCAATCTGGCCTGCGCCCGGATACTTCGATCTTCCTCATCAAACAGATCACCGCTTATGACAATGAAGTCAACCTGCTCATGTATCGCTCTTTTTACCAGCTTTTCAAATGAGGCAAATGTGCTGTTCTGAATGCGTGCAAATAACTCTGCCGGCAAATGCTGCAGACCTCTGAACGGGCTGTCCAGATGCAGGTCGGCACAATGAATAAATCGTATTTTCTCCATTCGGCCCCTCCTCACTTACGAATGTACGTTCTGTATTTTCATTATATCCTAAAAGCAGCCGTTATTTCAGCCTGTATCAGAAAAAGTATAAGAAAAAATATAAAAACTGCCCCCTCTTCAGGAGACAGTCCACAAATTATTTATTATTTGTAAGATCAATCGCTTTCTTGATGTCCTTATACGAATTTGATTTCCCGTAAAGCAGCACACCACCGCGATATACACGCGCGCCAAAGACTCCCAGCAAAATAATCGTTGCTACCAGGATCAAGATGCCAATGATTGGTTCATAAACAGGTAAATCCAGCATTCCGGCCCGCAGGAACATGACCATCGGGGTAAAGAATGGAATATAGGATGTAACAGTGATGAAACTTGATTCAGGATTGCCAAGACCGAACATGGAGATAAAGAAACCGATCATGATGAGGAACGTCATCGGCATGATCATCTGCTGAACATCTTCGATCCTGCTGACTAGCGAACCCAGGAGAGCCGCAAGCGTAGCATAAAGGAAATAACCAAGTAAAAAGTAAACGACTGCAAACAAGATCACACTTACTGACAAGGATTCAAATCCGAATGATTCAAAGAATCCCCCTGCAAAATCATCTTTCCTGTTAACCAGCGTAACATAACCCACTGCAAGGATGACTGCCAGCTGAGTCAATCCGACAAGCCCGATCCCGATTATCTTTGCAAACATTTGCTTTACAGGTGACACACTGGAGATCAGGATCTCCATCACGCGTGAACTTTTCTCAGTTGCCACTTCCATTGCCGTCATATTGGCATAAGCGATAACGGAAAAGTAGATGAAGAATAATAGTACATATACAATCCCTCTTGCCTGACTTAATTCTTCTTCAGATTTAGCCCCTTCAGACAGAGCTTCCTTTTCGAATGTGACAGGTCCGCTCAATCCAGCCAATTCCTCACTCGAAAGCTCAAGCTTATTTGCAGCAAGGGAAGATTTTATGTTTTGAAGTGCCAGCTGCAGATCAGACGTCACCGTGGAATCAGATAAGGAGGCTGATTTGTAAAGTGCGCTCGGCAGACCGTCTTTCCCCTCTGTCAATATAAGCTGGCCCTCGATGTCTTCGTCTTCTATTTTCTTTTCTATTTCTTCATTTGTATCATCAGAAGGAGATAACTTAATGTCTTTATTTAGAACGGTTACCTGTGCCTTCAGCATGGAATAAAGATATCCCGTTTCATCCTGTACCACAATTTTCTCTTCATCATCCCCGCCGAAACTCGACAGGATTTGATCGAAATTCGTCAACAATACGAGTGCGCCTGCAATGATGATGGTTGAGATGATGAACGATTTCGCTTTAAGCTTGGAAAAGTAGGAATGCGCAAGCATGATAAAAAATTTATTCATAAGAAGTCCCCACCTTTTCTATGAAGATATCATTCAATGACGGGTCTTCCAGTTCAAATTTGCGCAGGAATCCTTTTCGGGCTGCATGATGGAAGATTTCTTCCGCAGTTTTCTCCGATTCTACCTGCAGCAGGATCCCTTCTGTCGTTTCCCTGAATTTGGTCACACCATTGAAACTTTGCAGCTCAGCTAAATCTACATCAGAATTAATGGCCACATTCTTTTTACCGAAGGAACGCTTGATGTCCTTCAGACCCCCGTGTACGACAGGACGTCCATGGTGCATGATGCATAAGCTCTCACACAATTCTTCGACATGTTCCATACGGTGGCTTGAGAACACAATGGTAGTCCCTTCCCTTTTCATATCCCTGACTGCCTCTTTCAGCAATTCAACATTTACTGGATCAAGTCCGCTGAACGGTTCGTCAAGGATCAACAGCTTAGGCTTATGTATGACTGAAGAGATGAATTGAATTTTTTGCTGGTTCCCTTTCGAAAGCTCTTCTACTTTTTTATCTGCATATTGCGGTATATTGAATCGCTCCAGCCAGTAAGTTAATTCTTTTACAATTTCCTTTTTGTCCATCCCCCGGAGCCTCGCCAGATACACGATTTGATCCTTCACTTTCATCTTGGGATAAAGACCTCTTTCTTCAGGAAGATATCCAATTTCCCCGCTTGTAGAATAATCAATCTTTCTTCCATCCCATGTTATTTCCCCTGCAGTCGGATCCAAGAGACCAAGTGTCATCCTGAACGTGGTCGTCTTGCCGGCTCCATTCGCACCCAGGAATCCGAACATTTCTCCAGTATCAATGGTAAGGGACAAGTTGTCCACTGCCGTAAAGCTGCCAAACTTCTTGGTGACATGCCCAATAGATAAACCCATTTGAAGTTTCCCCTCTCATCTTTTCCTTTTCTCATTACTTTACGATTCTGTCAGAAAAAGGTTTCATTTTTCAGGCTTTTAATTATTTTAACTAAATACTTTTAATTTTTTCAATAGTATGGAAAAATAATAAGAGTGAAAGATTTCTAGACAAAGGGGTATAAATCATGAAAACGTATAAGCTCACGGTCTTTGAAAAAGACGGTAAAAAGATTCTTGATGAAACATTTGAAGCATCGACTGACAACGAGGCAAAGAAAACAGGGGAATCATTATTGGAGGAAAAGGGATACCTTGACCACACTCACCGATGCACTTCCCCGCTTGGCAAGCTCGTATTATTCCATGCCTAAAAAAATGACCGGCATCCCTGAAACTAGTTGCTCAGGGATGCCGGCTGTTTTATTCCAGTAGATCCAGCCTCTCTTGAATGTTTTTCTTTTGAATTTCAATTTCTGCAAGTGCATGAGCCAGATTTCTCCTGTAAACGCTCAAAATACTCTGCCCGTAAGTGGTTCCGGGGACTGCCCATTTTCCATTTAATTGAGTCCAGTAGCCCGCACTCCCCCTGTTGACGAGTGAGAACCTCGGGTCAACAAGGGGATGCGACGGCGGCAGCTTTTCCTTGGACGCGTAGGCATACAGGTGCTGGATATGGGCAAGGACGCCTTCTTCAGGCGATTTAAAGGAAGCACCATCGACGCCGGGTCCTGTGGTCCCGAGCCCCGCAAAATTGTTCTGTTCCGGCTTGACCTGACCGGTGAACCTGAAGTAATTGGTTTCATGAATCGCTTGTCCAAATGCTATATCTCCGCGAATTCCGTATTCCTTTCCATACCTAATATAATACTCTCCAAGCAATGGGGCTCCATTGTTGATCGTTTTGACGAATTCATTCAGCTGATGCGCCTTCAATAGAGATTCTCCCAGGATGGTCACGTCTTTTGCAGGCGGTTCTGGAGGTGGCGCAGTTCCATTCCCTGTCCCTTCCGTTAAAATAAATGCCTCTATCTTTTCTTTATTTAGCTCCGCTATTAACTTCTCGGCACGGGCCTTATCGGTAAACGCACCTGCCTGTACTCTGTAATATGTCTTACCAGAGATCACCACCGTAGTGATGAACGCATCATAGGATTTTTGCTTCAAGAGGGCAGCCCGGTCTTCGGCATTTTTCCGGTCATTGAATGAGCCGGCTATTACCTTGAATAGCTGTCCCCCTGGAGATTCCTTTTTCTCAGGAAGTGATAACGCTTTGGCGACTCCCTCAGCTATGAGCATTGCGGTGTCGTTCCTGAATCCTGTATTGTTTAGGAGCGACAAGTCTTTATCATTATCGATGAATAAGATTTCCACCAGCAATGAAGGCATTTTGGTTTCCCTCAATACGTGGAAATTCGCTCTTTTCTTTCCCCTGTCAATGACAGGATATTTCTTTTTAATTTCATTTGTGAATCCATTATGAATGACAGTTTGGTATGTGAGGGTTGCGGCAGGAACGCTGCCGTTAAACGTATAACTCTCGAATCCTGTACCGCCTCCTGCATTGTGGTGAATGGATAAATAGAAATCGGCATTTGTGCTGTTGGCATAATTGCTTCGTTCCGTCAGTGACATGGTTTTATTCTCGCTCCTGGTCATGAGTATGCGTACTTCATACTTGTCGATTAAATATTCCCTGACTTTCAGGGCAGTCAGCAAGTTAAACGTTTTTTCTTCATTCCCTTTATAAGCTGCACCGGGATCACTTCCTCCGTGCCCGGGATCTAATATAATCGTCTTCATAGTATTCCCCCTTTATAGGATATTAATAGTTTATGCATCGAGAATATAGATTGTCTGGACAAATTTCTCTTAACTCTAGTAAATTCTCTATTTATTAGGCTTCGCCTTGAGTTATTCCCTTACCCCAAAGCTCTGATTTGTAACTGTCAAAATAAGAAAAGGTTCATTACAGCCGATGGCAGCTGTAACGAACCTTTTAATAGTACGGTAATCTATGAGTTTAGTTTCCTTTAAATTCAGGTCTTCTTTTTTCGACGAATGCCCGGACGCCTTCTTGGTGATCACCTGTCTGGCGCATGAGCCATTGTCCTTCTTTTTCCAGATCAAGTGCGTGCTGCAATCTTTCTTTATTCAGTGACACGTACACTTCCTTTGTCTTGAGCATCGCTCTTGTCGGTGCGGCCAGGCATTGTTTGATATAGCGTTCTATGCCATCCTCCAGCTTTCCGGATGGGAGTGCCTCATCGACGAGCCCTTTCATCAAAGCTTCCTGCCCCTCGAACACTTTTCCGTTCCAAATCAGCCTTTTTGCTTTATGGGTTCCCAGTCTTTCTTGTAACAGGAAGTGGCTGCCCCCATCAGGGATCAAGCCGATTCCGATGAAGTTCATCGCAAGCTTGCTGTCTTCTTCACATAAAATATAATCGGATGCAAGCGCCAAACTGAATCCAAGACCAGCAGCAGCCCCGTGAATGCCGGTTACCACCACTTTCGGCATCGAATACAGAGTCATGACCAGTTCACTGATTGTATCCATGATCCCTGAGAATTGTTCTTCTCCGCTCAGCATGAGCATCGATTTGATATCCCCTCCCGAAGAGAATCCCTTTCCTTCCCCTGTCAGGACCAGGATGGAAACTTCAGGATCTGCTTTGACTTCCTTTAATGCACCAAGAAGATCTTTCATAAGTCCTGCATCAAGAGCATTCAGAGATTTCGGGCGGTTCAGCTGGAGCCTTGCCACCCTTCCTTCTTTATGTAGCTTGACCGTTTCATAATGGTTTGACACTGTCAATGTAATCCCTCCCCTTCATTCTAGGATACCTCATAAAAAATGAATAGTGAATCATTTTTTGAATAGTTTTACTACTCGATAAGTAAACTTCTTGCCGCCGTTGTTGATTTACCTATATATATTTACTTCAATTGATTTAGCAATTAAAAAAGAGGTCAACCTATCGAGCGGCTGACCTCACTAAATTCACACCTGTTTGATTTTATCCTGCACTTGATCCCTGAGTGTCCGTTTCAGGAATTTACCGACGGATGTTTTCGGGATTTCATTAATGAAGAGGACATCGTCTGGGATCCACCATTTTGCGAACTGGGGTTTGAGGAAGTCGAGTATATCCTCTTTTATCACTTTCCCCTGGGAAGATTCCTTTAAGACGACACATGCGACCGGGCGCTCCTGCCATTGCTCATGTGGGACTGCAACAACGGCTGCTTCGAAGATATCTTCATGGGCCATGAGTGCATTTTCCAAATCGACTGAAGAAATCCATTCACCGCCGGATTTAATCAAATCTTTTGTACGGTCAACAATCTTTATATAACCCTCTTCATCGATGGTCACGACGTCACCGGTATAGAGCCATCCGTCACGGAATGCATCCTGGCTCCGTTCGTCCTGATAATATTCGGAAGCGATCCATGGACCTCTCAGGGCAAGCTCTCCCATTTCCTTCCCGTCCCAGGCTGCTTCTCCGTCTTTTCCGATAATTTTCATTTCAAGCCCGGGAACAAGGATCCCCTGCTTTGCTTTTAAGTCCAGCTTTTCATCGGCAGACAAATCAGCGTGATAGCTTTTCGAAGCAGCGATGACGGCCAGAGGACTTGTCTCTGTCATACCGTATGCGTGCATGAAAGGGATTCCGAATCTTTCTTCAAATGCTTTGATCATCCCCCTCGGTGCTGCAGATCCCCCGCATAAAATAGAACGCAGACTGGATAAGTCGTATTCATTCTGTTCAATCTCATTGAGGAGCCCGAGCCAGATTGTAGGGACTCCGGCCGTGATGGTCACCTTCTCATCCTGCATCAGCTTTGCAAGGATACCCGGTGTAAAATAAGGACCAGGAAGGACCTGCTTCGTACCAAACCATACCGAAGCAAAAGGAAGACCCCATGCGTTCACGTGGAACATCGGTACAACCGGAAGTGCCGTATCCTTTTCACATACTCCCGTGGTATCAGCAAGACCGAGTGCCATGGCGTGAAGCACGATTCCGCGGTGGGAATAAATGACGCCTTTAGGATTTCCGGTCGTCGCAGACGTATAACACATCCCGGCAGGAGCATTCTCATCAAGGTCCGTACGGAAAGAAAATGACGGATCCCCGTTGCTCAATAATTCTTCATAATGATAGACGTTTTCGAGCGAGGTTTTCGGGACTTCTCCATCCGTCATGACGATGAAGGCTTCGACACCCTGGATGCTGTCTTTGATCTTTTCGATGAGCGGCAGGATATCAGCATCGATAAGCAGTACTTTGTCCCCGGCATGATTGATGATATAGCTTATGTGCTGGGGGGACAGGCGTATGTTGATAGTATGCAGGACCGCTCCGCTGCATGGAATCGCAAAATAGGCTTCAAGATGGCGGTGATGATTCCAGGCGAGTGTACCTACCTTGTCTCCTTCTCTCACTCCCAATTTATGGAGTGCACTTGCAAGGCGCCTTGTCCGTGCGCCCCATTGTTTATAGGTGAAGCGCTGGATCCCTGATTCTGTGCGGGACACGATTTCTTTCTTTGGAAAGTATTTTTCAGCTCGTTCTATCATTTGTGTCAAAAGCAGAGGTGTTTGCATCATATTCGATCTCTCCCCTCAATTAGTGAAGCGCTTTCATTTTCTATCTATTAGTACTATTCTCCTCAACGGCTGCATTCTCCTTTAAGTAAATTCACACTACCCAGAATCATGATTAATCCCCGCTTTTGATTTCCGTGCAAATTTTGCTTTTCGCGGGCAGCCCGTTAGCCCGTGAGCCTCCAGGCATTCTCGCGGCAAAGTTTGTCCAGCTGCAGGGCTTTTCTTATAGGAGTGTTCATCGGGCACTCCAATCAACCGCTGGAAAGTCCCAACACCTAAAATGGACATTCAAACTAAAAAACCCGTACTGAATTGACTTCTGGCAGGCAATTCAGTACGGGTGGTAATTTAACTGAGACACTTTTGTCCCAGCCTTTTTGTTAGGAGAAGAGTTCATCCAATATCTTGATTTTCTTCTCGGTGTATTCTTTGAATGCAAGGTTATATGCGTTTGGTTCTTTTGGATTTGCAAAGTGGGTGATTTTCCCTGTCTTCGGGTCGATGAATTTGCTTGCTGCGCCGCAGCCGATTCCGATTATGGTCTGAACCTCTTCCATGATCATGATGTTATAGATGCTGTCCTGTCCGGGAAGTGCATACCCGACGTTCTCGAGGTTCCCAAGGATATTTTTCTGGCGGTAGAGATAGTATGGTTCGTATCCGTGCGCGCTGGTCCACTCCTCAGCAAGATTCATCATCCGTTCAATCTCAAGCCTGTCGGCTACCTTATACTTTTCTTTATTTTTGGTCATTTCCGATGCACGTTTGAATGACAAGGTGTGGACCGTCAACGATTCAGGCATGAGCTTTTCCGTTTCATCCAATGAATGTTGAAGTTCTAGTACCTCTTCATTTGGAAGTCCGATGATCAAGTCCATATTGATATTGTTCATTCCCATTTGACGGGCAAGATGGAACTTGTCGATTGTTTCTTCCACTGTATGATGACGCCCGATCGCCTTTAGGGTTTCCTGTGTATAAGACTGCGGGTTGATGGATATCCGGTCGATATTCCACTTATTCAACACTTCCAGTTTCTCCACTGAAATCGTATCCGGACGGCCCGCTTCCACCGTCACTTCCCTTACCTTGTCCACATCGGGGAAGGATCGGTACATTTCTTCGTATAAGGCATCCATCTCTACGGCAGTAATCGACGTAGGTGTCCCGCCGCCGTAATAAATGGTGGTGATTTTGATCCCTTTTTCTTTCAGCCATCGTCCCATTTCCTGAATTTCATAATGCAAACCGGCAAGGAACGAGTCGACGCGGCCCTGTTTTCCGAGGATCGCATAGGCCGGAAATGTACAATACGCACATTTTGTCGGGCAGAATGGTATCCCGATATAAATGCTCACTTCATTCTGGACATCGTAGAGATCCGGAACGACGGAGAGCTGGCGGTCGACGATGTTCTGCATCAGCTCTATTTTTCCGTCCGTGATCAGATATTCTTCCTTCAGCTTTGCATGGACTTCTTCCCTTGGCGTGCCAATCTGGTTTTGTTTATGGATAAGCTTGGTTGGGCGGATACCTGTGAGGATACCCCATTTTTGCCTGATTCCGGTGAGGTCCTGCAGTACATTCAAATAGACATGGGAAAGGGCAGTCTTCACCTGCCTGAACCCTTCTTTCTCCGTTTCAAAGGGTCTCCATTCCTTCGAATACTCAGAACAGATTTCCTTTCCGCTTTCCGGGTCCTCAAGAGCCGCTTTTGCCTCAATTCTATTTTCAGTATTTATGTCTATATGGACTTTTAAATCAACGGAATCGCACTCATTAAAATAAATGCTTGTCTCTTCAAAAAATAAATTGGCTATCAATCGCAGAGGCCGTTCAAAACGTTCATCCGCCACTCCTGTTATTAAAATATTCACCTTTATAATCACCTTTCAATAAAACTAGCTTTTTCTAGTGTACAGAAAGGGATGAAAATGGTCAATGAACCCGGGAACGGCCTGTTTGATGATCAAATTACCTACTGTAAAAGCGAACGGGCCGATAAGGCAGCATTCCGCCTAATCGGCCCGTTGGGGTTCATGATCTGATGATGTTCATTTTCTTAAGAAATGGAATCGGGTGCTGCTTCCTGAAGAGTTCTGTGATGAAGTAAGGGAGCCCTTTCAGGTCCTGACTTCTAGTAACCCAGTCTGCATGTGCTTTTACCTCCCGTGGCGCCTCTCCCATCGCGACCCCGAGTCCGCAGCATCTGATGGCGTCGACATCATCTATACCCGCACCTACCATGACAATCTGCTCTTTTCTGATGCCGAGCCTTTCAGACAGGTACAACAGCCCCCTTAGTTTCGAGACCCCTTTAGGAAGAATATCAAGGGTATGTTCGGAAGTAGGGATCGCATCCACTTCCTCGTACATTCCTTTCAGTGAAGCAGCAATATCCCAAACATCTTCTTTATGTTCCAGCAGCACAGAAATTTTCGGAACAGCAAGAGGATTTTCAAGCAGGTGGTCGCTCACCACATTCACGTATTGCTTGCTGTATAAAAATCGTGAATCCCTATCCCAGGACAGAGTGGATGTCAGTTTGGACTGATTATTCGCTTTGCCTACAATGCTTTGTTTTTCATGTGAAAGCTGAACCTGTCCGGGGAAGCCTTCGAGGAATTGTGTGATCTCATAAGTGAGTGCCTCAGAAATTTTCCTCACATACAGCGGCCGATCCCGTTCAGCAGCTATATAAGCCCCGCCGTGGGTGATGATTGGACCGTCTATCTTCAAGGCTTTTGCAACCTTTCTGGCAGAAGCAAAGTTTCTGCTTGTGATAAGAGTGACCTGCACTCCTTTATTTTGGACGTACTCAATCGCTTCCTTTGTTTCTTTTGCGATTTTTCCGTTTTCATTAACAACAGAGCCGTCGATATTAAGTGCCATCATTCTATAAATCATTGGTGTCCCCCCTAAGTGTTGTCTACTTCCTTTCTTTAGTTTTATGAAGAAATATAGACAAATATGACAAGAGGGTGGTTTTAGTGAATGAGACGAACACACTAGAGTAGTCGTTAACCAACTCTAATAATTTCCGTTCAAGACTCCAATCAATCGCTTGAATGAGCTAAACTAAAGATGTTACTAAAATTAAAAACCCGAACCAATTTACATCCTGGAATGCAAATTGGTTCGGGTTTTCCTAGACTAAAACACTTTGTCCCAGCCTCACTTTTAGTGAAAAAGATTATTTCTGCATAGAACCATAAAGCTCTTCAAGTGGCTTCATGATGACTTTGTTCAAGTCCTGGATGACCATGCTCATGCGTTGTTCAGCTTCCATCAGCTTGCCGATTTTTTCGTGCTGCTGCACAAGCTGTGCTGTTTTTTGAGCCTGTTCCACTTCTTCCTGTGTGATTTCTTCACCGTTCATCTGTTTTTGCTGAAGTGTCATTTGAATGTTTCTGAAGTTTTCAAACATCTTGTTTGCTGATTCGTCGCTGTTTACTTCGTCATACATTTTTTTAAGTTCCAAGAATTCGTCGCTTTGTCTAAGCGCACTTTCCAGTTCATTTGCCTGATCGTATAAGTTAATTGCCAAAATACGTACCTCCTAATATTTTCACTCTTTGTTTCCTCCACCACTATAACAAACTATGAGGGAGAATTCTAGGAAGTTCCCTTTTGCCCTTTTTCAGAAAATGAATCCTCCAAAAGGACGACTAAGAAAATACCATGACAAATATACTTTGGATCAACCCTATGATCCCTCCAAGCAGGGCACCGAGATAAGTGATCATCTTGAATTCACGCCTTGAAATGCCAAGCACTAATTCTTCGAGTCTGGCAACCGAGAAAGATTCCACCTGCTCCTGGACGATTTTCTGAAGATGCAGCTTTGTCATCAGATTCGGGATCTTTGCCGCTAAGAGGTCAGTGCCTTTTTCAATCCATCCGGGCAGCAACGTATCCGTAAACTTATGCTGATGAGGTGCAAACCAGTGAGACAATGGTTTTGAAAGATGCCCCTCGATATCGGCGATTCGGATCAATGAGGTGTGGAGCTGGGTCATGATGTCCTCTTCAGGAAGTTTATCGATCACTTCTCCGACTTGCATAAGTTTCAGTTTTCCCCATTCCTTCCGCAAAAGATTGTGAAGGATTTCCTGGGTCCCTTCATGTTTGATGAATTTGACGATTTCAGGCTGGACCTTATCAGCTACTGATGTATTTCCCAGGAACATCCCGAGCATGTTTCCAAGCATCCCCCGTTCTTTCAAGAAATCATCAATCATCACCTTCACTTTCGCTTTCCCTTCAGGGCTTGTGAAGTAGTTTTCAGCACGATCTGCAATCATGTCGACCAGTTTCGGGATCGCATCTTCGATTTTCTCCTGCCATTTTTCCGGGAGAGCTTCTGCAACGCTCTTTGTGCTGTATTCCAGTTTTGATCGGGTAACCTTGTCTTCCACCCAATCTTTCAGCCACTGGTTCAAAACATCGGATGAAACCGGGATTTGAAGTATCTCCAGCCATTCATTGACCGTCTTATCCGAGTGGAATACAGGGTCAGATTCCTCCTTCAGCCAATCAATGACGTCTCTTTGAAAGTCATCATTCATAATCTTTTTCTGAAGACTCTCAGGTGTAATTAAATGATCGACCACCATATTCCCGAGCTGTTCAGCAAGCTCCTCCCTCCTTTTCGGGATAAGGCCGGGTGTGAACGGAACTTTGAATCTTCCAATATAGTAAGCCTTGTAAGGCCTGAAAAGCATTTTGATGGCAAGTGAATTCGTGACGCCTCCAATAAGCGCTCCAATCACTACCATGAATCCAATGAGGATGAAAGCATCCAGCATAATGGCACCTTCCTTTTCTGCTTTGAACATTTTGCCTATCTTTACATACAATGCAATATGTGCATTAGCCCAATATATAATTATAGTGTTTTTCCATCTCTTTATGCAAATGAGGAATGTATGATGATGTTTAAAAGTCCCTTCTTCAGTTTAGAGAATCATAGAGAAGAAAATGAATTGATATTACCCCATGCCATCTACAATAAATTTGACTTTGCAGGAAAGTGGAAATTGAAAGCAGGAGCTGCCTCTCTTCACATAGAGTGCTTTCCTTCGGGTTCGAGTGCTCCTGGTGTTACATTGAGAAGCAGCGACCCGTTATTCTCTTCGCTTCCCAGGATGGAACATGCACTTGTAGATGTAGACCGTGAACGTAAATTGATCTCAATCGGGCCGATTACCGCTCTATTAATTGATAATCTTCAAGAAGAAAAGTTATACAAACACTCTTTAAAGGAATATTTTACAGAGTGTCAGCGGTGGTTTCAACAACAAGGCGGGCTTTTTTTCCTCATGACGGTTTCTTCATTCGTAAAGGATGAGGGAGAAGGATATTTGTTCGAGCAAGGAGAATGGCAGAAACGAATCTTTCCATTCCCTGATGTAATCTATAACCGGAGTCACTCACGCAAGATTGAAAGCCAAAAACAATTTCTGACTGCTTTGACCAGGACCGGAGATCGATCCATACACCTTTTCAACTCTACTTTCTTATCCAAGGATTCAGCTTATGCCCATCTTAAAACACATTCCGAGGTGCTGCCCCATCTTCCCGAAACCGCTACTGGACTAGAACAGTTGGAAGAGATGTTATCCATATATAACGATGTCTTCGTAAAAACAGTTAATGGGAGTAAAGGCCGCTACATTATCCGGATTCAAAAAAGGGAAAAAGATTATCTTGTCTCCCAAAATTCCTTTTCTTCTAAACCTACTCACATATTACGGACTTATTCATCCCTTTACAGACAGCTTCAATCCTGGTGCCGTCATTCCCAATACATCGTTCAGGAGACCATCCCTTTCTTGACATTCAATGGGCAGACGATGGACTTTCGGTTTTTGTGTCATAAGAACCACAGGGGAAGCTGGTCCGTCATTTCTGCTGCAGCCCGCATCGGTTCAGAAAATCAATTTGTTGCAAATATCGACCAGGGCGGACGGATGGAATCCCCTATTAAGATTTTAAGTGTCCTTTTTCCCGTGGACCACTCTGAAATCTATTCAAACATGAAAGAGGTATCACTGTCCTGCTCTTCTTACTTATCAGAACATTTGGAAGGAAACTTTGCTGAATTCGGCGTTGATATCGGGGTTGATTCAGCCGGGAAGCCCTGGATCATTGAAGTAAACTCCAAACCTTCCAAAAAGACGTTCATTGACAATGAGCGCATCAGGCCTTCTGTGAAAGCCTTATATGAATACAGCTACAATATCTGGAAGGGAAAAGGAGGAATATCATGAATTCAACACTTGGTATTATGACACTCAATCCCGCCCCTGATCATTCGTACTTCAGGGAAATCGGCATCCACTCTGCCCCTTATTCAATTGACCTTTGCCTATTCTCGCCTGCTGATATCTCCCCTGTCGATGAGACAGTGAAAGGGTTTGTTTTCAATAAAGAAAGCTGCGGATGGGAAGAGAATACCTTTGAGATTCCCGAATTCATTTATGACCGGACCTATTATGATGCCAGCCTGCCGTCCAGACAGGCGAAAGCGGTAGTTCAGTGGTTGAAAAATCAGCCCCATATCCGCTTTCTCGGATATGGACTCCCAAACAAGTTGAAAATTTACGAAAAACTGAAAGACTCCCCCCTTGCTTCCTATATCCCTGAAACATTCTTATTAAAGGACCATTTTCACTTATTTAATATCCTTATCAAACATAAAGATATCATTATCAAACCTGTTGACGGGGCACATGGGTTCGCTGTGTATCATTTAGTATTATCAAGAAACAGAGTGACTGTCCGCACGACCAAAAACCGGCAGATCGCCGAACAATCGTTCCAGTCGAAATCCACTTTTTTGAAATGGGCTGAGAGGCTTCTTGACCAATATACGTTCATTGCCCAGAGAAGGATTGATAACACAACCGACCAAGATACACCATATGACGTAAGGATCCTGTTGAATAAAGATGATTGCGGGGAATGGAGGGAGTTTCAGCGGGCCTTCAGGGAAGGGCCTCAAGGTGCGATTTTAACAAATATAAGCAGGGGGGGATCTTACTTTAAACAAGAAGACTGGGAAAGCAGATATCCAAAAGCTGCCTGGGATTTTATCAAAGCCGAGATGAATGAATTTCTGGATCAACTCCCCCATCTTTTGGAGGATTATTTTTCTCCTTTATTTGAACTCGGGATTGATATTCTTCTTGCTCGGGACAATTCGCTGTGGATCCTCGATATCAACTCAAAACCGGGCCACAAGATCGTTGAGACACTTGCCGCAGAAAAACAGCACCACTTATACCGCGCCCCCCTTGAATATTGTAAATATTTAAACACCCGATCTCTCCCATCCTTAAGGCGAGGTGAATATTAAATGTTAAAAACGTATAAATTGGAACAATTCAGAGCGAATGAACAAATCCTTTATCTTCCTTCGGGCTGGAACCCGGAAAAGAATGAGTTACCGAAGACCGCTATTCTAGGGACCAACAGACAGTCTATCGCATGTAAGCGGCATCCGAATGGAAGGAATGTGATCGGTATCAGTACAGCCCTTGCCCGCAGCCTTAATCTGCCAAAAAAGGTGACTGCACTGTCACTTTTCATGAAAGAAGACAGTATATATCTTGGGGTGCTGATAGGGGTATTCACTGCAGGATTCACAAATTTCAAACTAAGTCCTGTGGGGGAGCGCTCTTATTTCTTCAGGAAACTATTATCTGTCCAGTCTTCCCTGGGCGTGATTCCATTTGTATTTGGAGAGAAACATATTGATTGGGAAAACGGACTCGTGACAGGGTATTTTCATTTTGGGGAAGGGTGGGAAGTGGAAACAGTTCCTTTTCCTAATGTCATTTACGACCGGCTCCCAAATCGGCGCAGCGAAAATAGAAAAACATATAAAGAAATCAAAGAGAGGCTGCAAAGGGAGTACGGGATTCCGTGGTACAATCCAGGATTCTTCAATAAACTTGATCTGTTCGAACGACTGGAATCAGTTGATTCCGTCAGCCAATACCTTCCGGAGACTCATGCCTTTCAATCATTTGAAGAGATCGAGCGGATGCTCTCCCTCTATCATTCAGTTTATATTAAACCGCGAAACGGAAGCCTGGGCAACGGCATACACAAACTCACATACGACCGGCAGGCACAGGATTACTACTGCAGGTTCCGAGATCCGGGCGGGAAAAACAGGCTGGTAAGATTCTCATCCCTCGAACGGCTGATGAATTCCATCTTTAAAAACCGCAGCCTTGATTCATTTCTTGTCCAGCAGGGCATATCCCTTCTGTCGGAAGACAGCCGTCCTATTGATTTCCGCGTCCATACGAACAAAGACGAAGAAGGAAGATGGCATGTAAGTGCAATAGCAGGAAAAGTCTCAGGGATCGGCAGTGTCACCTCCCATGCAAACAATGGCGGAGTTGTAAAAAGTCTCAAAGAATTGTTTCCAAACACTTCCAGTAAAACTGAGGCAGAACAATCATTGAAAGATGCAGCACTTAAGCTTTCACATGCGATTGAGCAAAATATGGAAGGATATATCGGCGAAATCGGATTTGATCTGGGCATTGATGAAGACGGCAGGGTCTGGATGTTCGAAGCAAATTCAAAACCCGGGAGAGCCATTTTCTCTCATCCACACTTAAGAAGTTTTGACAAATTGACGAGGAAGCTTGCCTTATCTTTCGGGGTCTTCTTATCACAGCAAGCCCTCCAACACCCTGAGGAAATGATGCCATGAACATCTTTTATGACTTATCACGAAAGTGTTTTTTTCATAAGGAGGAAGCTCTCACCGCAGTGCCATTTGCAAAAGGGTCCTTCCTTCTCTCCTCCCACAAACACCAGGAAGCATATCATTTCAAGATACATTCAAAAAAGGAAATCCGTTCAGTCCCCCTAATCGGCATCGTCGCAAGTAAAGAAGAAAATAGATATAGAGGAAATTTTGAATTGTTCAGGTCGATACAAGAGGAACTGGAGGAGCAAGGAGCCCTTTGCTTCGTTTTCTCCCCTGAGGATGTTGATGGAAAGACCATAAACGGGATCATCTTCAACAAACAATTGAATAAATGGGTGAAGTGCATCTTCCCGGTACCCAGCGTGATTTATAACAGAATCCCTTCAAGGGACGCTGAACAGCATCAGGAATACAAAGCATTGCAAACGTTTATTAAGACATTCAATATCCCCTATTTCAATCCTCATTTCTTCAATAAGTGGGAAGTTCATCAGATTCTGTCTCAATGCAGCGATTTAAAAGACTACCTGCCTCCCACTGAAAAGTTGGAAAGTGAAGCAGGCTTTACGGACTTTTTAGAACGGTATAAAAGAATTTACGTGAAGCCATCTTTTGCCTCACAGGGAAAAGGCATCAGGCTGATAGAAAAGGAAGTAAACGGCACGATCATATGCAAAAGTATCAAGAAGATTGAAAAGTATACATCCCTGTCCCGTTTCCTCTCCACTTATGGGGAATGGTTTCACCCCGGGCAGAATCTGATTATACAGAAAGCGGTCCCTTGCAAAACCTTAAAAGACCACCGTTATGATTATCGGATCCTGGCAGTCCATACCGGAATGGAATTCAGACTGATAGGGATCGGCGTGCGTATTTCTCAGCGACAGGAAGTGACCACCCATGTTCCTGCAGGCGGAAAAATAATTTCAATTGAAGAAGTTTCAGCTCCCAGGACAAAGAAAGAAATCCTGGACATAGTGAAGACTTGCGGAAGGGAACTTGTGGCAGCTTTCGGTTACGTAGGTGAATTTTCACTGGATCTGGCCCCCCGTGAAGAAGGAGGTTATGTACTTTTTGAAATCAACTCAAAGCCAATGACCTTTGACGAAGAAGACATTGAACAGAATAGGCGGCAGCAGCTTGTCCGCACGTTTCTTATTCTTTCCGAACACAAAGAAGGTTGACCGTTTGTACACTTACAGTGGTCAACCCTTCTATTATCGAAGTGAATTATAAATCGTTGAAAAACGGGTGGCATGTTCCATTTCATCTGTCATGGCGATGAATAATGGATTGTAAGCCTGCTTGTTTGGCATTTCTAGTAATAGATTCCTGTAGAACTCTGCAGCCTCGAGCTCATTTTTCAATGCGCGCAGAATCCCTTCCTTGAAGGTTGTGTATTCAATCTTCTCTTTCTTGTGTTCATAATACTCACCTGTAAATAGATAATGAAGATACTGGAACATTTCATAATGTTCTTTCTCATCTTTTTTTGCATGCTCGATGAATTCTACGTATAAAGGATTATTAGTCCTCTGCTTTAAATCTTTATAAAAGTAATAGGCTGTCCACTCATCACTGATCGCTTTCTCCAAATCGCGAATAAAGTAATTCATGCTTTGTCCCTCCTAAAATCTCTTCAATAAATTCTATTTATTAAAAAAGAAAATTATGATTGGATAAGACTCTTTTCGCATACCTGCCTGTATTATACGAATGAAATTTCAATGGATAGCATGAACTCCTACACAGCAGGCGGTGAAACGTTTACAATATAGTTGAGGTGATTGAATTGATACAGCATTTCCAGTATAAAAGCATGTATGATAACAAACAGCTTCCGGGTTGGACCTTTTCGTTCTACTTCAGTGGAAAGAAATACGAAGGGAATTATCATAAAAACGGGAGTATTGAATGGACAAGCCACGAGCCTCCTGCAGTCAAACAAGAGGATCTGAAAAAACAACTGCATGAACTAATGTTGTTCCATGTGTATGAATAAATTCGTTCACACTTTCCATTACCCAGAAAAAAGCTGAATGAACCTCAGCCTCTTTTCAAAAACTAAACTCAGGAGGCTGATAAGAATGGAAAAAGATAAAAAAGACTATCAATTTCTTCCGGATACCAACTACGAGGGAAAAGGAAGTCTTTTCCTTGATGTTGACAGGATTATCAACGAGGGATTATCAGGGGGCTCCGTTCATATGAGGGGTGATTCCACAAACATCGGCGAAACGACTCTCATCACTGATTATGAGGAACCCCCGGCTCATTCTTAATGTCTTCAGGCGGGAGGCCTCACATGCAGGCCTCCCTTTCCCTTGTCATTACTGCTTACGAAGAGAAAAAGCTGCCCGAACGGCAGCTTTCCTTAATTTATCGGCTTTTCACCAGCATGTTAACGGCTTCCTTGATTGCATCTTCTGCACTGCCGCCTTCATCCGATTCACGGATGCATGCTTCCAGGTTTTTCGCAACGATCAAACCGATTGTACGGTCTACAGCAGTCCGCACTGCTGAAAGCTGTGTAACAACATCCTTACAATGTTTTTCTTCTTCCATCATCTTAAGGACGCCGCGGACTTGTCCTTCTAAGCGTTTCAAACGGTTTGTTACTTCTTTATTGTATTCCATATTGGACACCTCATAATGATTTATTCCTTATCCCATAGTAGTAGAATCAGGAAGAATTTGCAATCCGGGACCCTTTGATTCACTCATTTTTTTCAGTACAATGGATAATATACATAAATAATTGATAACCGAGGGATGAAATGTTAACTTCTTTACTTTTGAAATACCCAAATGCAGCCATTCAGAAACACTACCCGACAGTACATACGTCTAAAAAAATCTGGTTTACCGATGAGCATGAAAATGAATTCATCGGAATTGATGCAAGCGATTTATCAAGAGAAGAAACAGAATTGCTGAGATGTCTCTTTAAAGAACTGCCAAGTGGAAATAAGAGATTGAATGAGTCACCGCTTGCGAATGAGTGGGTTGATTTTTTATTTGAGAATGGACCTCTTCCTTCACTTCGTTCAATTGAGTATAGAGTGATTCAATTCACCATTCATGAAGAAACGGATATGCATTTATTGAAAGAGGCGTTCAGTCATTTACTGCCCCATCATACAATGCTGGTCATGCTGAATGAATATGAAGGGCTGATTATTGAGGAAAGTAATGAGATTCAAATAGATGCAGAGCAGCTTCGGTCCATTTCACACGTCATTGAATCTGATTTCTTTGCGAGCATATCTTTTTTTATCGGCCAGTTCCAGCAGGTCGACCCCGGTTTCAGTAAATCATTCAACTACGAGCGTATCATGAATAAATATTCCAAATCATCCATCCGTGCTAATTCTATCGAATCTGTTGTGACAGCCCTGCCATCCTATATGCTGAAGCATCTGCCGATAGAATGGAAAGAATATATCTTCAGTAAAACCTCACAAGTATTCTCAGAAGACAAGGAACTGATTCAGACCGTCAAGGCATTTCTGGAAAATCAGTCCAATATCAGTCAAACAGCAAAAACGTTATATATGCACCGGAACAGTGTGCAGTACCGAATCGAGAAATTCATTGAAAAAACCATGATTGATATCAAGACATTTGAAGGCGCGCTGCTTGCTTACCTCGCCGTTCTCGAATACGAATCTGACAACCTGCCTAAAAAATGAGGGGGAAGTTTGTGCAAGTTTACCATACCGTTCTGAATCCGCTTTCTTTAAAATGAATGCATAGAATAAAACGTTTTCATTACAGGAGGAGAATCGGAAATGGCTGAATTAAAATTAGATAATATTTATAAAATCTATGACAATAAAGTGACTGCAGTAAATGATTTCAATCTTCATATCAACGATAAGGAATTCATCGTATTCGTCGGTCCATCAGGATGCGGTAAGTCAACGACACTCCGTATGATCGCGGGGCTTGAGGAAATCTCAAAGGGTGACTTCTCCATCGATGGAAAACGCGTGAACGATGTAGCCCCTAAAGACCGCGATATTGCCATGGTGTTCCAGAACTATGCCCTTTATCCGCATATGAGTGTGTATGACAATATGGCATTCGGTCTTAAACTTCGTAAATTTGATAAAAAAGAAATCGACCGACGTGTACAGGAAGCTGCTAAAATCCTTGGTCTGGAAGCACTATTGGACCGTAAACCGAAAGCATTATCAGGCGGACAGCGCCAGCGTGTTGCATTAGGACGAGCGATCGTACGTGATGCAAAGGTCTTCCTGATGGACGAACCTTTGTCCAACCTTGATGCAAAACTGCGTGTGCAGATGCGTGCAGAAATCGCCAAGCTTCATCAGCGTCTTCAAACTACAACCATTTATGTAACGCATGATCAAACTGAAGCGATGACAATGGCTACCCGGATTGTTGTCATGAAAGACGGTGTCATCCAGCAGGTCGGGTCACCTAAAGAAGTATATGATAAGCCTGAAAACGTATTTGTCGGAGGCTTCATCGGCAGTCCGGCTATGAACTTCTTCCACGGTAAAGTTGAAGAAGGATCCTTTGTGATCGGTTCTTCAAAGGTTGCTGTACCGGAAGGAAAAATGAAAGTGCTTCGCGACCAGGGTTATGTTGGAAATGACATCATCCTGGGGGTAAGACCGGAAGATATTCATGATGAGCCTATTTTCATCGATACAGCACAAGGTGCCAAGATCAAAGCAAAAATTGAAGTATCTGAGTTAACAGGTGCGGAGACCATGCTTTACTCTCAAATCGAAGGCCAGGAGTTCGTGGCCCGTGTCGATTCCCGTACAGACATCAACGCAGGACAGACAATCGAACTTGCATTTGATATGAACAAAGCACATTTCTTCGATTCTGAATCAGAAACAAGAATCCGTTAATAAATGATAAAAACCACACTCCGGCCGGAGTGTGGTTTTTATATTGGTTAGAATTCAGTCAAATTGATGCTTTTTCCTTCTTCTTCCCCGCATCTAATACAGGTGAATAAATGCAGGCATGTATCCGTACAGCTGCTATTCGGTATGCCGTCTGCCAGCTGCACATGTTTTATATCCATATAGGCACTATATTCATCATAATAATCGTAATATCTTCCTTGATCCAAAGTGGAATCGCCGCATTTCGGGCACAGACCCTTATATTCAACAATCCCGTTGCATAATGCACATGCTTTCATGCGTGTCACCATTCTTTCAACTTAAGTGTTTAAACATATCCTTTTATGATTGACACTGTTTTATGTAGAGAAAATACAGGGAAAGAAACAGGAATAAATTCCCTTGTTTTTCCCCCGCATATAATTTCATGGACGAACCATAATACTTAGTAACAACACATAAAGCAACTCATAACCTTGGGTCATACCATTACAGATGGTCGCTAATGGAATGCGTGCCGGTGCAACTCCGGTTGACCCAACCAAAAAACAACCTATATTTAAGGAGATGAAAGATTATGCAACAACAACAATCTCGCAGCAATTCATCTAACCAATTGGTAGCTCCAGGAGCTCAACAAGCTATCGACCAAATGAAGTACGAAATCGCTTCTGAGTTTGGCGTACAATTAGGGCCAGACGCTACATCACGCGCTAACGGTTCTGTTGGTGGAGAAATCACTAAGCGTCTTGTTCAAATGGCTGAACAACAAATCGGCGGCGGACAATACTAATCCGCAGCAAAAATGAATATGTATGGATAAACCCCTGGCAGATGCCAGGGGTTTTTTATTTTTGAGGACCGCTTTATATAACGCTATTGATTTCCGTGCAAGACTACGCTTTCCGCGGGCAGCCCGTGAGCCTCCTCGTCGCTGCGCTCCTGCGGGGTCTCACATAAGCTACTCTTTCCGCAGGAGTCTCCGTCTTGCACTCCAATCAACCGCTGGAAACAGTTAAATTGTTCCTCTTACATACAAAGACTATGCTCTAACTACAACTATCTCCCTAGTTCATTAGTTGTTAACCATGTTAGCCGGTTTGATCCATTCATCGTATTGCTCTTCTGTAAGATAACCGGATTTAATGGCTGCTTCTTTTAGGGTCGAGCCGCTTTTGTGTGCATTTTTTGCAATTTCCGCTGCTTTTTCATAGCCGATGTGAGGATTCAATGCTGTTACAAGCATCAATGAACGCTGGACGAAATCCTCTATAACATCCTCATTGGCTTCCAGGCCTTTCACACATTTATCGTTGAATGAACGGATACCGTCTGTCAGCAGTCGTACAGATTGGAGCATATTATAGATGATCACAGGCTTGAAGACATTCAGCTCGAAATTGCCCTGGCTTGCTGCAAATCCGATACTGGCATCGTTCCCGAAAACCTGGGTGGCGACCATGGTGACAGCCTCACTTTGTGTAGGATTGACCTTCCCCGGCATGATCGAACTTCCAGGTTCGTTTGCAGGGATCGTGATTTCACCGATCCCGCTGCGTGGACCGCTTGACAGCCAGCGGACATCATTTGCCACTTTCATCAGGTCTGCAGCCAGCGCCTTTAACGCACCGTGCACATAAACAATTTCATCATGGGAAGTGAGCGCATGGAATTTATTGTCGGATGAAACAAATGGGATGCCGGTCTGTTCTTCAAGCTGCTCGGCGACTTTCCCTCCAAATGACGGATGGGCATTGATCCCTGTCCCCACTGCAGTACCGCCTATTGCCAGGTGGACAAGCTGTCCCATGCTTTCTTCAATTATATGACGGGATTTTTCCATCATTGCTCTCCAGCCGCTCACCTCCTGACCAAGTGTCAGAGGCGTGGCATCCTGCAGGTGTGTACGCCCGATTTTAATGATATCCTGAAACTTCCCTTCTTTTTCCCGCAGGGTTTCAATGAACTCATCGATTACCGGCAGAAGTTTAGATGATATCTCCTTATATGCAGCAATATGCATTGCAGTAGGGAAAGTGTCGTTCGAGCTTTGCGACATATTGACGTCATCATTCGGGTGAATCTTTTCATCACTGCCTGCCGTTTTTAAAAGTTCATTGGCACGATAGGCAACAACCTCATTTACATTCATATTTGATTGCGTGCCGCTTCCCGTCTGCCAGACCACCAATGGAAAATGTTCATCCCATTTAGCCTCCAGAATCTCGTCGCATGCTCCGCTGATTGCTTTCATTTTCCCTTCAGAAAGTTTTCCTAACGAATGATTCGCCATTGCCGCCGCCTTTTTCAGCTGCGCGAAAGCATATGTAACTTCCAGCGGCATTCTTTCTGTACCGATTTTGAAATTCTCTTTGCTTCTCTGTGTCTGTGCACCCCAGTATTTTTCCTTGGGCACTTTCATTTCACCTATTGTATCCCGTTCAATTCGGTAATCCATTTCTCTTCCTCCCTCAAATAATAGTCACATTACCATATTTCCACTATTTGACCTGTACTAACCACTTTCGGACAGGTTTTGTATCAAAATGTCAGCCGGGGTAGGTTCGGTGCTTTTCAAGGGTGAACTTCCCCTCCTCGGTTGTTCCACCCGAAGAATGAGGATTTGCCTTTTCATCTCTTACATCCTTTCGTCTTATTACTGCCGTTTCTCCCATTATCAATGCTTGAAGGGACGAAGCCATCATATTAAAAGCAAGGACAGTAAGGGAAAGAGCAGCAAGCGGGGAAAAAATGATCCATGGGCCCGTCATCATCTCGATCCGTGAATTACCTATGTTCCCGGCCCACTCATTGGAAAGGGAAAAGATTCGGGATTCTCCTACCATTATTTCCTTTTCCACCTGTCCCCCCAGCATTACCCCTAAAATCCCAAGATGAGCAAACAAAATCAGCACGCTCACATTGCGCTGGAAGAATAACAGAAAGAGGCGGGGCAGCAGATTCTTAAGAACATGACGGCGGTATAGGTACCATCCCCGCGCCCCCAGGGTCCTGGCGCTCAATATATATTCTTCCTGCATCGTCTTTTGGATCTCTTTGGAAAGCACTACAACGATCTGCGGCATCCCTATCAGAGTCAGCAGGAAGATTTGAATGCTGAGAAATTTTATTGGTTCAACTTCCGCATCCACCACAAAACGGAGCGGAAAGAGAAGCATAAAAGCGATGACGGCCATTGGAACATAAATCATGGATTCCACTGCTTCTTCAAATACAGTCAAGAATCTTTTAGACAATCCCGTAAAAGCAATAGAAAAAAACAGGGAAAGAACCAGCTGTAAAAAACTGATGAGCAGGCCGAGCAGAATAGTGAATTTTGCCCCTTGGATGATATAAGTCCAGAGAGGGATTCCCAGCCTGTCTGATCCCAATGGGGGCAGCTCTGCGGGAGTGAAAGGGGGACCCGCCATCCCCCCATCCAGGTGCAGGAAGCTGATGCTTTCAACTCCTTTTTCGAAAAATGGTTCATAAAGGAAACTAACCAGTAAAAGTACAGTGAGAAAGATGAACCCAGTCAAGAACTTCGGCTTTTTCAACAGCTGCTTAAGCATACGTCCCGTCCTCCTTCATGCCGATGCTTTTTTTCATGCGCTGCTCGATCAAAGTAAAGAGAAGGAAGAACGGCAGAAAAATCAGTGTACTGATAATGACGAAGGTGTATCCCGTCGACCACATCAAAAGTCCCATCACACCGCGCATATTAAATAATTGTTCAAGGATGAAGAGGTTCGAAAGCATAAAGGAAAAGACCAGTTTCATTTGATAAAATAAACTGTACAGCACATTCCTGAAACTGTGGACCACCAAAATATGAACAGAACTCAGCCCTTTACCCCGGGCAAGTTCAACATAAGCCTTCTTTTCCTCTTCTTTCAAAAGCAATACGATCGTCTTGACTAAAAAAACGGCAGGAACCACAGTCAAACAAGTGACAGGAAGTAAATAGATTTCTTCACCAGTCATGGCGATATCCCCGATCAACACACCCGTCTCCCTGAAGTACATAACAACGAGCAGCTGCACGCCGATGATGATAAAGATATCCGGCAGCGACTCTATCACATTTACAACAGATAGCAGAAAGCGTTTAATGGTTCCGGATGCGAGTGAAATCATCATGCTCACAAGAAAAGCGATGATGACAGCCAGCAAGAGTGAAATAAAGAAAACTTTCATCGAATACGCAACCCTTTCAAAAAGAACATCAATAAGGGCATATTCCTTTCCCATGACAACAATTGACCATTGATCCGGCCTTGCCAAATAAAGAAAAACATCATAAATTGCACTGAGATATGCGTACGGATATAAACCAAATGAGCCGCTTTCTCCATTCAAATAGACATATTGAAAATCTGCATTAAAGAACAGATTTGGCAGTGCACTGATAAAAACCAATCCTGAAAAGATAAGTAGTAATCTTCTGAATATCTTCATTGAATCCCCCATTTCCGCTATATTACCTTTTCTTTCCATAATGGAGAAATCCCTGCTTTTTCTCCTGTTTTACACAAAAAAAAGATGAATGGTGAGGGCCCATTCATCTTTTCCTTTCATCTTATCAAGTTTAAAAATTGACGTGTGCGGCCGTGCTTAGGGTTCTCGAATACTTCCTGAGGAGTTCCTTCTTCCAGGATGTAACCGCCGTCCATGAAGATCACCTTATCTGCGGCTTCTTTTGCGAATCTCATTTCGTGGGTGACGACGACCATCGTCATCCCTTCTTCTGCAAGATCCTTCATGACTTTGAGTACTTCTCCAACCAGCTCGGGATCGAGTGCGGATGTCGGTTCATCAAACAGCATCACCTGCGGTTCGATTGCAAGGGCCCTTGCGATGCCGACCCTCTGCTGCTGTCCTCCGGAAAGCTGAAACGGATAATAATCGATTTTGTCGCCTAGGCCCACTTTTTCAAGGAGCCGGATGGCATTTTTCCGGACATCGGCTTTTTTCTTGCCCTGTACGACGACCGGGCCTTCCATGACATTCTCAAGAGCCGTCATATGCGGGAAGAGGTTATAAGTCTGAAAGACCATGCCGGTCCTTCTTCTGAATTTCAAAAGCTCGGCAGTTGATACTTTTTCAGAAAAATCGACTGTCATTTCTCCGATCGATACGGTGCCTTCATTAGGTGTTTCGAGTGCATTCAAGCATCTGAGAAACGTTGTTTTACCGGATCCGGAGGGACCGATCAGAACGATCACTTCCCCTTTTTTGACTTCCACATCCATGCCTTTTAACACTTCCAGGTCATCAAAGCGCTTCTTCAGTCCTTTTATCGAAATCATCTTTACCCTCCTTTATTTAGCGATATATCGATCAAGTCGTGCTTCCACTCTTCCTTGTATGATCGATAGAATGAAACAAATGATCCAATATAATAATGCCGCTTCCATGTACATTAGAAGGAATTCATAGTTGGTTGCCGCAATTTCCTGTGCTTTCCTGAACATTTCTGTCACGAAAATCAGTGAAGCAAGCGACGTATCTTTTACCAGGCTTATAAATGAATTGGACAATGGAGGGATGGACACCCTTGTCGCCTGCGGCAGGATGATTCTCTTCAGCGTCTGTGAATAACTCATCCCGATGGAGTATCCTGCTTCCCACTGACCCTTGGGAATGGACTGAATGGCAGCCCTCACAATTTCTGAAGAGTATGCCCCCATGTTCAATGAGAACGCAATGACGGCTGCAGGAAATGGTTCCAGCTTAAGGAATTCGATGCCGAGGGAACCGAGTCCAAAGAATATGATGAACAGCTGTACCAATAGGGGAGTTCCCCTGATAGCCGATACATATACTCTCGCAATTCCCCGTAAAACGGAAAATTTCGACAGTCTGGCAAGAGCAGTGAAAACAGCAATGATTAATCCTAAAGTAAACGATATGAGCGTTAGAGGGATAGAATAATACAAAGCTCCCTTGATCATCGGAAGCAGGGAGCTTTGTAAAATATCGAACATTTCTTCAGGATTTTGAAAAATACTACTTAGGAGATACATTCTCGCCAAACCATTTGTTGGAGATCTCTTCGTAAGTTCCGTCTTCCATCATTTCCTCTAACGCTTTATTGACTTCTTCCACTAACTTGTCATTACCCTTACGGAACATCAAGCCGCTTTGTCCTGCATCTTCAGCTTCGGCAGCGATTTTGATATTGGAATTCTTTTGTTTATTCATATAGTCGAGGATAGAAATCTTATCATTGACTGTCACATCCACACGGCCCTGTTCAAGCAGCTGAATCGATTGGGCGAGCCCGTCGACTCCCTGGATGACAGCACCATTTTCTTCGGCAATATCTCTGTAATTACTTGTCAGTGATTGAGCAGAAGTCAGCCCTTTAATATCTTCAAATGATTTCACATCGTTGTTATCTTTCGAAACGACTACCACTGCACTTGATTCAATATAAGGCTTTGAAAAGTCATACTTCTTCTGTCTGTCTTCACGGATCCCCACCTGGTTGGCAATCATATCGAAGCGGTTGGAATTCAACCCTTCGAACATCGCGTCCCATTGTGTTTCCTTGAAATCAGCTTCAACACCGAGCCGTTTAGCCACTTCTCGTGCGATTTCAACGTCAAATCCAGTTAGCTTGCCTGATTCATCATGAAATGTGAAAGGAGGATATGTTCCTTCTGTTCCCACTAGCAGCTTTCCTTCTTCTTTCACTTTATCGTAAAGAGACTGTTTCGAATCCCCGCTTGACCCTTCATTATCTTTAGATTGTCCGCATGCTGAAAGCACCATTGAAAGAACCAGCAGCATAACAGCTGAAATTTTCCACTTTTTCATCATCAAACCCCCACTAATCTTATCGGAATTATTAACTACGAATGTCATCATAAAACGATACCTGTAAAAAGTCAATGAGAAAATCTTAATTTCAAGATTAATTTTTCTCAGATGCACACTCCTTTGGTATACTTTTAATCTAACCTATTGAATGAACACAAAGTTTTTTTAAGGAGGGGTATCCATGAAAATCGCTCTCTTTGGCAGTACCGGCAGGGTCGGTGCTGTTGTATATGAAAATGCACGAAACGATCATACGATTCACCGATTGACGAGAAAGATTGTTCAAGAAAAAAGTCTTCAGGAAATTGCAGTGACAGGCGATGTACTCAATGAGGAAGATGTATTCAATACGATTTTCGGCTGCGATGCAGTCGTCAGCTGTCTGAATACAGACAAGGAAGATGTGTTGTCGAGGAGCATGCCCATTATCTTAAAAGCGATGAGGCAAAACGGCATCACCCGCATCATCACATGCGGCACGGCCGGGATACTGAATTCAAGGACGGAACCTCATTTATACCGTTTCCAATCGAATGAATCAAAGAGAAGGAGCTCCACCGCTGCGGAAGATCATCTCAGGGCCTTCCTGATGCTTCAGGCTTCAGGACTCCAATGGACGGTCGTTTGTCCGACGTATCTTCCTGACGGGGAACGAATAGGAGAATACCGCATAGAAAGAGACACCCTCCCTGAAGATGGCAAGAGTATCTCCATTTATGATACAGGTGATTTTATTTATCATGAGTTGATGAACCCGCAATTTATCCGAAAGAGGGTAGGGATATGTTATTAGAGCAAAAGGTGCCGTTTTATGCGGGCTGGAGCTTTGCGGTGCCTGGCTCGTTTGCGGCGGTATGAGCCTGGCGCGGCTTTGAGGCCTTTTAGGCGGATTAACGTTTCATCTGTGTGCGAAACTTGTCTGTTTTTGAAGAATTGTCGGTAAGTGCAGAGAAATTGTTGGTATCCTTGAATTTTCGTTGGTAAATCCAAATTTTTGTTGATACACCCTCAAAAAACGTTGATATCTTCCCAGCCCCGTTGCCCTCTGGGACAATTTTCTTCTTTTGGTACTGTAACAACCAGTCTTCTTGTTCCCAAATCCATGCACCAGTCTTCCCCAAATGCTGGATTTCCTCCACACTGCAATAAAAGAGAGCCAAAAACAGTGAAAAATGTTTTTGGCTCTCTTCTTTTTTAAAACTCGCCTCACCCATAGACATGCTGGACTCCTTCTGATCATCCCGCTAGGTCTGAAGATCCCTGCTGAAGCTCATACATTTGATAATAACGGCCGCCCGCTTTCATGAGTTCGTCGTGATTTCCCTTTTCAACGATTTCTCCCCGATCCAGTACAAGGATCTGGTCGGCGTTCTTGATTGTGGAAAGTCGATGAGCGATGATGAAGGTCGTTCTCCCCTTCTTCAATACTTCCATCGCTTCCTGGATCACGGCTTCGGTTTCAGTATCGATGCTTGAGGTTGCTTCATCGAGTATCAGGATTGCCGGGTTAAAGGCAAGCGCCCGGGCAAATGAAATCAGCTGACGCTGTCCGGATGAAAGGGTGCTTCCTTTTTCAATGACCGGTTCGTCATAGCCTTTTTCAAGGTTTTTGAATACTCTCTCCGCACCTACAGCTTTCAGTGCGGCTTCCACTGTTTCCCTTGAAATTTTCGTATCATCAAGGCTCACATTGGATGCAATCGTACCCGTGAACAAGTACGGGTCCTGCAGGACGATGCCCATGTGCTCACGTATGGTCTGATATGGAATATCCTTGATGTCCTGTCCGTCAATCATGATTTTCCCTTCGTTTGCATCATAAAAACGGAATAACAGATTCATGATCGAACTTTTGCCTGATCCTGTGTGTCCGACAAGTGCCACGGTTTCTCCTTGATTTGCTTCAAATGTGATGTCCTTCAGCACATATTCATTCTCTTTGTAGCCAAAGAACACGTGCTCAAAGCTGACGTTCCCTTGGTAGCGGGCCATCTTATCATCGATTACTTTCGTTCCATCCTCATCAAGAAGACTGAATACGCGTTCGCCTGCCACAAGGGCCTGTTCCAGGTTGGCAAGCTGATTGACGATTCCGGTCACAGGCTGGAATAATCGGTTGATGTAGTCAACGAAAGCATAGAGAACACCCAGAGTCACGACAGACCCTACCCCGATCGAGCCTCCACCGAAATACCAGATGAATGCCACAAACGTGATATTCCTCAATACCCCTACAAGATTATGTGAGGTCATGGAGTTCAAGCTCAAAAGCTTATTCTGATATTTATAATGGGTGCCGTTCAATTCTTCGAATTCGCTGCTTGTTTGTGTTTCCCTGCTGAACGCCTGGATAATATTCATCCCTTGGATCGACTCATTGATCATCGCGTTGATGTCACTTACTTTCGAACGGATGATATGATTGTATTTAGACGCATAGATCCTGTACAAATAAGTCCAGATGACAAGGATTGGAATCAGAATCAAACAGATTGCCGCAAGCTTTACATCGAGTATGAACAACGCGATATAGATTCCAAGAATATAAATCGTGCTTGTAAAAAACGTAGACAAAACGGTTACATATAAATCCCGGATCGCTTCCGTGTCATTTGTAATCCGGGCAACGACCTTTCCAGCCGGCAGATTATCAAAATATCGTATCGGCAGCTTCTGGATATGCTGAAAGATATCGTTCCGCATCTTCTGGATGACTCTATTGGCCGCCTTCTGCAGGTAGAAGCGCTGTCCGTATTGAAAGAACGAAGCCACTACAAGGAGCCCGAAATAAAAGGCAATCAATTTCATGATTCTTGGAATTTCAGGGCTGTAAAAATCCAACAGCTCATCTCCGCCTAATTTTTGTGCAGGATATGATTTGGATTCTTTCCCTTTCGTAATCATCATTTCTTTGCCCTTCACTCTGCGTTCTCCATCGAACGAAATGGCTGCAGGGACAAAGTAAAATTCCCTCCCGATTTGAAGGATCCGTACCTCTTTCCCTTTTTGTTCACCATCATTGAAATATTGCTCTCTTTTATACCATTCTCCTTTATAGGAAACAGCATCCTTTCCTTTATCCGTTTCGTACCATGCCTCTTCGATTCCAAGAATATGGTCATCGATCATTTTCTTGGCGATGAACGGGCCGGCAAGCTCTGCCGCTACTGAAAAAGTCAGCATCAGCAAAGCGGCTATAATGATTTTTTTATACAAAAGCGCATAATCTACAAGTCTTTTTCCGACTTTCATACGCCCACCTCCTCTTGTGAGGAATCTTCAACCTGCTGACGGTCGAATTGCTCTTTATACCAGCCGTCATTTTCAAGAAGTGTCCCGTGAACCCCTTCTTCCACCACTTTCCCATCCTCCATTACAATGATCCAGTCCGCATGCTGGACAGCAGACAGGCGATGGGTCGTGATGATCGTTGTTTTTCCTTCACGCTCATTTCGAATATTGTCAATGATCTTTGCTTCCGTTTTGGCATCGACCGCCGAAAGCGAATCATCTAAAATTAGAATCTCAGGATTTTTGATAAGCGCCCTCGCAATCGAAATCCGTTGTTTTTGACCTCCTGATAAAGCGACTCCCTTTTCTCCGACAAGGGTTGACAGACCATCCGGAAGCATTTCCAGATCTTTTTTGAAATCGGCAAGCTCGATTGCTTTTTCCAGGTCATTCTCGTCTGCATCCTCGCGTCCGAACATGATGTTTTCTTTTACACTTCTTGAGAACAACACATGATCCTGCGGGACGTATCCGATCCAGCTTCTTAACTGCTCGAGTGTGAGGTCATTGATTTCGATCCCGGAAAGCGACAATGCACCTTCTCCTGCCGGGTATTCCCTCAGAAGCTGTTTGATGAAGGTCGTCTTCCCGCTTCCGGTTTTCCCTGCCACTCCGAGAGTATCCCCCCTGCTTAATTTCAGGTTTAGATTAATCAGATTTTCCACCTGTGAAGAAGGATATTTGAAATTCACACCGTCGAATGCAATATTTTCTGGCCTGCCGACCGTTCGAGGATTCTCCGGATCTTTTACATCCTGCACGTAATCCAGCGTTTCCTGCACTCGATCAAGGGATGCATTCCCCCGCTGCATGATATTGATCAGTTCACCGATAGCGAACATCGGCCAGATCAGCATTCCAAGATACACATTGAATGACACAAGCTCCCCCAGTGTGATTGAACGATGGAATACAAGATAGGCGCCGTACCCAAGCCCGATCAGATAACTTAAACCGACCAGCACTTTAATGGTTGGATCGAAAAGCGAGTCGATTTTCGCTACTTCGATATTCTTTTTGTACACATCCTCTGTCATGGCAGAAAAACGGCCCTCATCCGCTCTTTCCTGGACATAAGCCCTTATGACCCTGACACCCGCAACCGACTCCAGAACTTTATCATTAAGGTCGCCGAAAGAGTCCTGTGCTTCAGTAAAACGTTTATGGATCCTTGCCCCATACACTTTCATCAATAGAGCCATGACCGGTAATGGGAGAATGGCCGCAAGGGTTAATTTCCAACTGATTAAAAACCCCATGGTGAATAAGATTGTGAGCATGAAAACACTTGAGTCGATCAGCGTCAGCACACCGAAGCCGGCAGTGATTGAAATCGCCTTCAAATCATTCGTTGCCCTGGCCATCAAATCCCCTGTCCGGTTCTTTTCAAAGAAAGTCGGGGTCATCTTTAGTAAATGCCCCATGAAGTTTGACCTGAGCTTCCGTTCAACAAGGAAAGCTCCTCCAAATAATTGATACATCCATATATAAGTCAACGAGTATGAAATGATCGTGATTCCGGCTAACAGCCAAATATATTTACTCAACACATCCCAGGACAACGATCCGAGATGAATATCATCAATTGCGTTCCCCACAAGCTTTGGAGGGATCACATCGAGGATCCCCACGATCGTCAACAGGATGATTGCAACCGTGTACCTCTTCCAATTTTCTTTAAAAAACCATGATAATTTCTTAAAAATACTAAACATCGTTTATACCTCCTCATTCTTTCATTCGTTTACTATCCGCCTTCTGTCTCCACAATTGTCATCATTTTTTTCTTTTGTACTTTCAGCATCTTTTTTTCCTCCTAAAGTTTTTTTATTTATGTGAACAGGTGCTTTACCTGAGAACAGCGGTTTTAATGCCGTTACTTAGTTCCGTGCAAGACTTCGCTTTCCGCGGGCGGTTGGTGACCCTTTCATCGGGGAACCGTTCAACTGCAATCAACCTCTGAAGCCGTCCGGAATCCACAAAACACATTTACATATTCACCCAAAATAAAAAAGGCGCTAATAAGGCTCTACGAGCAGGGCTGATTTGCATCAGCGGGCCTGCGGGTGCCTTGTTAACGCCCGGAAATTGGACATAAAAAAGCACAGGTTAGTGTACATAACCTGTGCCTGTTATTCATTTGGGTTTGAATAAGAAGTTACTGGTTATGTGATGATATGAAATTAGGGAAAAATGCTCTTCCTCCGCCTTGGACTGTATATAACTTGATCATCACAAACCCTCCATTTCTTCAATCGTTTTTATTCCATCATTAACCATACTACAGGTTTTGAATTGTGTCAATTTTATTTTTATTACTAATTTTCTATACACTATGAGTCTGCTTCTATCCGTGTCCACCCAATTCACTATATGTGCCGCTATTGTGTATTATTCCACCGTCACAGCGGTACCGTAGGCGATGATTTCGGAGGCATTCTGCATCACGGCGGACGTTTCCAATCTCACCGCGATCACTGCATTTGCCCCTTTTTGGACTGCGTCTTTTTTCATTCTTTCGATTGCCTGATGCCGCGCTTCCTCCATCAATTCACTGTACTCGCTGATTTCACCACCTAAAATGGTCTTTAAGCCGGCAACGATATCTTTACCTATATGCTTCGCCTGGACAGTACTTCCCCTGACGAATCCTTTTAGTTCTTTTACTTCTTTTCCCGGTACATAGTCTGTCGTTACAATGATCATTCCACTCTCTCCCTTTTCTTTAACTTCTTCCATATTTTCTTCGCGAACATCAGATAAAAAATAAGTGGCATAGGCGTCTGAATCAATCCCCATAATCCCCAGAACCAATAAAGATGACCATTCTTTCTCGCGTCGAGAAATAAATAGATACTCTGCGCAAGAAGAATCGGTATAATAAACAGCAGCAAATACATTTCTTCTTTCGTCATATCTTCTTCACCTGCTTGAAAAACACAAGACTGGCAAAAGCAGCCCCTCCAATAAACACTGCACCCTGAAGCAAAAGGAACAGCATAGGTTGTTTCAGAAGTGTGAGAGAAAGGAGCAGAAGCAGACAGCCTGCTATCAACAGAAAAAGAATGAGCTCCCGCTTCAACCCGGCCTTTATATCTTTCTGCTGTTGAAGGACGAACTGCTGAAACCATTCTTCTGAAGGTGTGGTATCTTCGACTTCTTTATCCATCGGTTCCATTCCGGCTTTTAGGATGTGGTCCAGTTCGTTTTCTTTAGTTGGCTGATGTTCGTTGTTCATCCAGTTTCAGCTCCTTTCTAATCCTGAGAATGCCGTGATGCACTCTTGATTTTACTGTACCTGCCGGCAGTCCGATCATATCTGATATTTCATCGTAAGAATATCCATAATAATGTTTAAGAATGACAGGTATCCTAACCCCATTCTCTAAGACCGACAATGCCTTAAGTACATCATTCCACTCTTCATTTCTTGATTCCAGACTCCATTTAAGACTGCGGTAGTTGGCCTCTTCTTTCTGCCAGTCCTTCTCTTTTCCGTTTTTCCGCTGGATATCGATATATCGATTGGTCGCAATCGTGATCAGCCAGGAAGAAAATTTTGATTTTCCATTGTAGAGATGGATCTTTTCAACGATTTTTGCCATCGTATCCTGTGCGAGTTCTTCTGCCTGATCTTTATTCATTGTCACTTTTATTAAATATTTCACTAAAAAAGGATAGTTCTGTCTGAATAAGGAAGCGAAGGCTTCGTGGTCCCCTTTTTTTGCACGTTTGATTAATTCTCTCTCTTCCATCGCATGTATCCCTTCCATCGCCTGTGCGTTCATTGATAATACGAATGATATGTAAAAACGTTCAAAATTATTTTGTTCTTTTTATAAAAAACTTTTCCCTTTCAATACCGCTAATGATTTCCGCGCAAGACTTCGCTTTCCGCGGGTAGCCCGTGAGCCTCCTCAGGATGGATAACTGTCCAGCTGCAGGGCTTAGAGGCACATATCATAAGCCAAACCGACCAAGAAGGCAAAGAACGCCTTCCTGGCCGATTCGTCTTATGCCACACGCCTCTGAACAAAGCCCTTCCGCTTTTCGGTTGAGTCTACGTCTTGCACTCCAATCAACCGCTGGAAAGTACTAAAACCAAATAAATTATCCTAGACGCACAAAAAAACCGAACTAATTGATTCCAAGGATTCATAATATAGTTCGGTCTTAACAAAAGCAGATATATAATTTTTCTTATCCTTTTTTAATTACCCGTTCACTGCTGCCGGCTGGATGTTTTCCTGGTTTGTGAATTTAGGCAGGATGATTGTGTAGAACGCCGCTACGATGATGAGGCAGCCTCCGACGAGCCAGTATAGCATTTCGACCGTTACCACCGACGGGAATGTAAGGGCGATGGCTCCAAGTGTGATGGATTGTGACAACATCATAAGGGGATTAATCCATCCTTGTACGCGCCCCATCATCTTGGGATCTATAATACTTGGCATCCAGCCACCGATTGCAATGTTTACAAGCGGAAGGCCCAATGCAGCGATGAATACAATCACCATAAATATCCATGTGCTGGGAGCAAATGAGGCTGCTATGATAAAGGTTCCTGAAATGACCAGACCGGCAACGATCAATTGATGGAATTTGAATTTCTGGGTGAGCATGGAAGAAACAACGCTTCCGATCAATACCCCGGAACCGAATGCAATCCCAAGTATGATTGAATATTCTTCATATGTTTCCGGGGCCAGTTTATACTTCAGGATGAAGATTGGAATGACCGAGAAACCTCCGTTGACGATTCCAAAGACGACAAATCCCCCGATCAATGAAAGCAGCAGTTTATGGTGCAGGATATAGACAAGCCCGGACTTGAAATCTTTCATGACGAAAGACACATTAAGGTCCTTCCAGGTATGTTTCCCATTAGGCTGCCGTACATCTTCAGGAATGACACACTTCCTGATTAAGATGGCACTTAAAACAAATGTGACGAAATCCACAAGGAGTGCCCCATATATCCCTGCATTCCAATAAACAAAAATCGCGATGGCGTTGCCGAGCAGCATGAACAAACTCATGACCATCTGATTTAAACCGGCTGCCGTTGAGTAGTCATCCTTAGAAAGGACTCCCTGAAGGATTGCCTGTTCAGCCGGAAAGAAAAACTTCTGTACCCCGCTTCTTATGAAAAGGACAGCAAAAATTAAAGGAAGCCAGCCGATATAAATTGCCCCGACCAGGATAACGGTTAAAACTGCGCTGATCGTATCACAGTGATAAGCGATTTTCTGACGGTCCATCCGGTCTGCCAATACACCGACCAGGAAAAACACAACCAGAGTCGGAAGTGAATACATCATTTCCGTAATCGAAGCATACATCGGCTGGTCTGAAAAACGGTCCAAAAGGTAAAACATAAATGCCGTGAGTCCGACCACACTTCCCATATGAGAAGTCAAATTAGCCATGAACAGCTTCACAAAAATCGGATTCTTGAATATTTCCATCATTTTTTTCATTGTAACCCATCCCCACCATTTTCTAGTATATGTAAATCATACCCCAAGTCCGTTAGACCTTCCGAGCGACTATTGGTGGTTTTTTCCTCCGTCCAGAGTCTGATGAGGCTTCATCCTTTTACAAAACGCAAAGTAAGCTCATCTTCAATTTTTGTTAGGATGTCCCTCCATGATGCTTGATCCCTTTCTATATGCAGCCAATCCACACCTGCATCTTTCAATATAGACTTTTCCAATTCTATGCGATCCTCCAAAAATTTCACGACCCCATCTAAATCATTAGTGAGATTATGATTGATCCCATATTTTTGTTTCGTGTAGTAGTCCTTCACAAATGCAAACCAATGCTCTGAACGTTCTGCCATCACATGTTCCAATGCTTTTTTGATTTCTTTCGGCTCAAGGTAAACCACCAGCGGACGAAATTCCTTCACCAGCATGAGAAGGTCCTTCACAAATGTTTTAATGAGTTCCGCCGGCAAGTCATTCCTTGCACTCAGAAAGGTCAATGGATTCTGCAGCAGGCTGCAATCCAGAACATATACCTCATCCGCGCCGGCAAGTAACTTTTTAAACACCCCCCATTTATGTTTTATCACCATCATGTATATATCTGGATCAGTATTATAAATATCAAACTGCTCAAGTTCTTTTATGAATGATTTTGAGAATGCTTCGCTTCCATCCATTCTTGCATAATGAACCAGCATCCCGCGTTCCAAGATTTCACAATAAGGCCTGACACTTCCAGCATCGATACCATATTCTACTTCCATGGTCTTTAACTGATCTTCAGTCAAAAAAGCGGCACCTTCGTAATCTGCGGGCTGCTCAAGGTTTCCTTCCACAACTTCTTTTACAGGAATATCCTTGCCCTTTAAAAAATGCGAAATCTTCTGAACCGTGGATGTCTTTCCAGCACCGGGGATACCCTCGACAAATATGACCCTTCCACTCATCTTCATCACTCCTCTAACCAATATCATCCATTTTACCATGTGAAATTATCTTTCAACTATATAAATAAACAGGAAAAATAAACATAATTTTTCTTAAAAGGCTCACACTAACTACATGTAACGAATTTCCCGAAGATACGAAACGACTGAAGTTATTCACAAGGAATTCTGCCTACCAGCGGGTGACCTGTAATAACTTGGATGTTTCGAGTGAAAAGCAACCGGGTAACAATACACTAGCCGGTTGAAAATGAAATTTAAAATTACATTATTAGAACAATAAGTCGAGGTGAATCTCATGTTACGTACAATCTTAATGGTCATTGGTGCAATTGTAGTAATTGGCTGGATCATCAGCATGCTATAAGATCAAAATTAATCAGCAATTATAAGTTTATAAAAAAATCAAAAGAGCAGGATAGACTTCCCCCTATCCTGCTCTTTCCTTTTCCGAATAAAAATGATTATGAATTCAAAAAACGGGGTAAATAACGCATATACTACAAACGAGGTGATCATATGTATAAGCACTTAGTTGTTGCTTATGATGAGTCTGATGGAAGCAAGAAAGCACTTGATGAAGCACTGAAATTAACGAAATTATCACCACAAACAAAGCTTACAGTTCTGTATGTTTCTAATGATAAAGGTATCGGAACGGGTGCAACACAGGATAATTATACTCCGACCCACGCACTTGCTGATACAGCGCCGGGATTAGATAATCAATACGTGGGAAATTTATCTGCCTCACGCGATGAAAAACTAAATTCAAACCAGACTGTTGAAAATGAACATGGAATTTCTGCACCGTCGTCTACTCATTCCGTGTTGAAAAACGTAAAAGAAAAATTAAAACCTTACCAGCTCGACATTGAATACATCAATCTATCAGGTTCTGAAGCAAAACGGATCTGCGAATATGCTAAAGATCATAATGCAGACCTTGTACTGGTAGGTCATTCAGGAAAATCAAACCTTAAAAAATGGATGCTGGGAAGTGTCAGTGAAAAGATTGCCCATGATTGTGAAACAAGCGTACTGCTTGTTAAATAAAAATTAGTTAAGGGGAGGAAGATTGAGACTCAATCTTCCTCCCCTTGTATTTCATTAAAACGGTTTTCTGATTCTTCTTCATTAAAACTGCTGTAAATCCGGTAGTGATCTCTATCCAGGATTCTATAATGTTTGCTGAATAAATTCTGCTGAAGTACGTACTCATCACTCTTCTTGATTTCCTTCCACCATACTTTACCTCCGAGTGTTTTCTCTTTCCTGAAGTCCACTCCTTCACGGGCAAGGGTCTCGATGACTTCAAGCGGCTCTCCCCCCAGACTTGATACTAAGGTTTCACTGTCCCTGAATAAGGCACATACAGCAATCACGGCTGTCCAGCTTGCATCGACCCTTCTTTTCTCGATCTGTACGAGGGTTTTTTTGGAGATCCCAATCACATTAGCCATTTTATCTTGTGTATAGCCTGCTTCCGTTCTGATCAACCTCAATTTATCAGATATGATGGTGATGACTTCTTCCTTCTTCATTGGAACACCTGCTTTTCTTAACTTAGTGTAATTTTACACCATGCTAATACTTCACGCAAACAGGGATAACCGGCTCTCATTCTAATCAACCGCCTGAAAGAGATATACCTCCACCTTCTGCTTCAAACAAAAACCCGAACTGGTTTGCCTTTATAACGGCAAACCAGTTCGGGTTTTACTTAGTCTGGAACACTTATGTCCCGGCCTTATCTTCTTTCTATGTTAAACGTTCCCTCTTTGTTCCCTGATGGTACGTTTTTTCTCACTTTCTGAAACAAACAGGGCACATGCTGCATCCCCTGAGATGTTGACAGCAGTCCTTGCCATATCAAGCAATCGGTCAATACCAAGGATCAACCCGATTCCTTCTACAGGCAGACCAACGGAACTCAATACCATCGCAAGAAGGATCAATCCCACTCCGGGAACTCCTGCTGTACCGATACTTGCAAGAACGGCCGTAAGCACGACTGTGACCAGCTGTTCAAGGGTAAGATCAATGCCGTACACCTGTGCAATGAAGATTGTAGCGACACCCTGCATGATGGCCGTACCATCCATATTGATGGTAGCCCCCAGAGGCTGTACGAATGAGCTCACAGGTTTGGAGACATTCAATCTCTCCTGGGCCACTTCCATAGAAAGCGGCAGCGTGGCATTACTGCTGGAAGTACTGAATCCAACACTCATTGCCGGACTGAAATTCTTGAAGAACCATAGCGGGTTTTTCTTGGCAAGCAGCAGTACGGTGCTTCCGTAAGTGATGATTGCATGGATGATCAATGCAGCCAAGACAACGACGAAATACAGCCACATTGCCTTCAGTGCACTCATCCCCTGACTCCCGATGGCAGAAGCGATCAATCCGAATGTACCATATGGAGCGAACTTCATGACCAGTGTCACCAGATACATCATCAATTCATTTCCCTGTTCGACCAATTTCAATATCCCTTTTGTCTTCTCACCTAGGGCTGTGAGTCCAAGACCGATGAAAATGGCGAAGGCAATGATCTGAAGCATATTCCCCTCCGTCATAGCGGTCAAAGGATTTTTCGGAATAATATTCATGATTGTCTCACCGACCGGAGGAGCCTTCTCTGATTTAAATTCTTCTGCCTGCGTGCGGTCGATTCCTTCAACCATTCCAGGATCGATGATGTTCGCAAGTGCCAGCCCGATGACGATGGCTATACATGTCGTCACCAGGAAGTAAACAATCGTCTTCAAGCCGATTCTTCCAAGTTTCTTCGGATCCCCGAGGCCAGCTGACCCAAGGACGATGGATAAGAATACAATCGGTACGACCAGCATGCTGATCAGATTCAAGAATATCTTACCTAACGGAGTAAACAGGTAAGGATCCAATATATCGAACACGTCTTTAGCGAATATATTCAGGGCCAGTCCCACCAGAGCCCCCAATATCAAGGCAAGGATAATCTTTGTTGTTAAGTTGAATTTCATAGATGAACCTCCTTATATAAATGAATTCTTAATAGCGAAAATTACGCAAAATAATTTACAGATGTTTACCCTTTCATATAAATTCTAAACATGATATTCACTTTCACATTATGAACACCCGCAAAAAATTTTCCCTTTACCATTATACTGATTTATTTAAAAATTAAATTAGTTCTTTAATAATTTCAATCTTTTCTACTAGATAAAGAAAGTTTCATTACATAAAATAAGGGATTTGTTAATCAATATTTCCTAGTAGCGCATTTCCATAAACTTTCAATAACCGTTCTGATTATATTACGGTTTATTGGGTAAATAGTATGTACATCATGAATTCAGAAAGGAACATCGCAATGGATAAAACGGTATATTTTCTTTCTACCAGCCATCAGCGGAGTCTGATAGCCTTGGGCTGGGCCAAAAAACTTTCTGTTCAAGACTGGTCATTCAAAAGTGCGGGATGGCAGGAAACGGCCGATCGGGATCTCTCTGTTCTTGCCATGAAGGAGCTATGTATTGATATTAGTTCTTTTCCCCGGGGCCAGGCAGAGCTTCCCTGCTTAAAGCAAGCTTCTGTCATCGTAAAGATTCAAGATACTGAATTTGATGAAGACATCCTTCTGCCTTCCGAACTTGAGGATAAAGTAATTTGCTGGGATCTTCCCAATCCGCGAAAACGTTCAAGAGACAAGCTGGAAGAGTGGGCAAGATATCAGGAAATCTGTGATGAAATAGCCATGAAAGTAAAAAGCCTTAACACGTTTCTTACAGGGTTCAACTGAGAGGACTGATGATCATGATTTCAATTGACATCAGTCCCTTTTTTTATATCACGTAAAATATTCAAGCTTCGCTTCAGGAAAAAATTCCTCCATATATGAGTAAAGACGGTCCTTCAGTTCCTGTTCTTCATCCTTTTGATAGATGTACTTCCCGATTCCATACTTTCCCCATTTATAACGGCGTTCTTCTTCATTTAGTTCAAGCTTTGTCATAGGGTAGTTTTTTTCAATGACCCGTTTCGCAGGTTTAGTGAAACGGTGCTGAATGAATTCGAAGGTCAAATCTTCCTTTGCCTCCGGAGGCAGATGTTGATTCAGATGTTCAAACATCTTCCTGTACCCTTCCTCCCATCCTTCATGGATGTAGATCGGGGCGACAATGAAACCCAAAGGATACCCTGCCCTTGCGACTTTCCCCGCAGCTTCCAATCGTTTATCAAGCGGGGATGTACCCGGCTCGAAGTTCTTTATGACATAGTCGGCATTGATGCTGAACCTGAATCTCGTCTTCCCGTTATGCTTTGCATCCAGCAAATGATCGACATGGTGAAACTTTGTCACAAATCTTAACTTTCCATGTTCCGACTCACCAAAATGCTCGATTGCACGTTTAAGCGTGTGAGTGAGATGATCGACACCTACGATATCTGACGTGCAGGCTGCTTCGAACCTGGTCATCTCAGGCGCTCTTTCGGCTATATAATGATCCGCTGCTTCAAGTATTTCGTCCACATTCACATACGTACGGATATACGGTTTGCTTCCCATTGTCGTCTGCAGGTAGCAATAATGACAATGCCCCATACATCCCGTTGCGAAGGGGATTGCATATTCTGCAGATGGTTTGGACGTATCGAATTTCAATGTTTTCCGGACCCCCACAACAAGGGTCGACTTCGCTATCCTGTACTTCTGGAAATGATTGTCCCCTGGAAGATTCCTCACCTGGTTATGAGACGTGGTATAGCGTATTTCAATATCCATTTTTTCGAATTTATCTTTAAGCTCTTTCCCTAAAGGATATTCAAGAGCACCAGGTTCAAAGTATACGAGCTGCGGGATGAAAGGCTTAACCATGCCGGATCACCTAAAGCTCTCCAAATGATTGGTTATATACCTGTTCTGCTTCTGCTTCAGAAGAGTATACTGCCAGATCATCTGTTAAGGGATAATATGTTTCATATAAAAACAAAGCCAATTCCTCAGGGTTTTCAGGGTTTTTCACCACAGCCGCTTCCTGGACATTTGCAACAGACTGGGTATGAGGATTTCGGTATATGACATATACCACATCTCCTGAGTTATAGTTGGGAGTATGACTATTCAGATCCATGTTCTTCACCTTCTCATTCCTTATTTGGCTTTAAATCTCTGCATGATTCAGTGTAAACTTTACTAAAAGCATTTTTGCTTACAAGACCAATGCTTTCATTTTCTCTCATAATCGGTAAAATTATGATGGTAAATGATGTTTTAGGACATTGAGATGTTAATGCACGGTTAGTGCTTCTAAATACTCCTTATCGCTTATCAGATATTCGACGCTATTTTTATGAAAAATGGATGCCTTGACGAACCCCAGTTGTGAATAATACAGGGTATATTGCAGGAGAAAAAGAATGACCAGATGCGGAAGAAGCACGGATTCCTCATCACTGAACCCCTGATTGTACGTATATCCCCTGATCAACTCTTTCATCTGGCTGTGGAGGTGATGAAAATCCATTGGTGAGTTGCTGTTCCTCAGCAAACTCGTGATGATATATGCAAGATCTCCTATACGGGGGGCCAGCCTGATCCGCTCAAAGTCCACAAGCCCGATGCTTCCATCCTTCCTCCACAAAAAATTTCTTACATGTACATCACTGTGGACAAGCTGCAGGGGAAGCTGTTTATAAATCAATTCATAGGTTGAGATCTCTCCGTACACTTCCGCTGCCCACATACTCAATTCAGGAGCTGCTTCTGATAACCAGCTTTTCGAATAGTTAAACACATCCCATACTCTTGTGCTTTGTTCAAACGGGCATTTACCCAATGCAAGATGGAATCTTGAAAGATATTCCCCGATCCTGATGAATTGCCCGCAACATGCCTCTTTACATACCTGAAGCGGATTCCCTTCCAGGGATGCATATAAAGAATAAAAATTCCCATCCCCTTTTACGTACGGTTCCCCGCTGATATTCAAAAGCGGTGTTTCTACATTAATCCCATTCCTGATTAAATACTGGGTGATCCGGTATTCTTCCGTGCGCTCCCAGGATGAGGTCCCCTTTCTTTCTTTTAAAAAGAACGTGCTTCCTTCAAAAATGAATTTCTTTATATTCTTACGATGTTCCAACAATTGAACATTGCCTATGTTCCAATGAGTTAAAAGACCTTTCATTTTCAATTCATTCCCCGTCATAATAAGATACAATTTAGTATAGGAAATCGTCAGCAGCAGCATACCAACTAGAAAAGAAAAGGGGTTATATAATTGGAAAGAATCAAAATGAATGACGAATTATCATTTTCAAGAATCATCCACGGATTATGGAGACTTTCAGATTGGGAGCAAACAAAAGAGGAAACATTATCTTTGATTCAATTCAATCTGGAACAGGGGATCACGACATTTGACCATGCCGATATATATGGTTCTTACACTTGTGAAGAAAAATTCGGAGAGGCCCTATCCCTGAAACCGTCTATCAGGGAAGAAATGGAGATTGTGACCAAGTGCGGGATCGTCCTCCCGTCAAAAAATCGCCCTGACCACAGAACTCATCACTATAATACGAGTAGACAACACATTTTATCTTCAGTGGAACAGTCCCTGAAAAACCTTGGTACCGATTATATTGATGCACTGCTCATCCACCGTCCAGATCCTTTTATGGATGGAGAGGAAGTGGCTGAAGCCTTCACTCAGTTGAAGGATCAAGGAAAAGTGCGTCATTTCGGAGTGTCTAATTTTAAGGACCATCAATGGAATATGCTGCAATCATACCTGCCATTCCCGTTGGTTACCAACCAGATTGAGCTTTCAGCCTATCATCTGGAGAACTTCGAAGACGGCACCCTGAACCTTTGCCAGGAAAAACGGATTGCACCTATGGCCTGGTCCCCGCTTGCCGGAGGGAACATATTCACCGGCGGGGATGCGAAGGATGTACGCCTTCGTGACACTTTGACAAAAATCCAGGGTGAGACAGGTGCTGAAGGAATCGATTCCATTCTCTACGCATGGCTGTTGAACCACCCTGCCCGTATCATGCCGATTGTAGGTTCTGGTAAAAAGGAACGCATTCAAAGAGCGATCGATTCGTTAAAGCTCCAATTGGACCATGATCAGTGGTTTGAAATACTGCAAAGTTCAATGGGGCATGATGTACCTTAAATAGAAACATAAAAAAGACGATCCTTTTCGAAAGGGTCGTCTTTTTAACTGATAAGATTATGGTCGCTTACATAATACTCGATGTAAACATCCTGAAGTTCACTCATCGATAGTTCATAGAGTTGTTTACCAAAATATTTATATACGCCAATCCTTAATAGTTGTTGAATATAAAAGTCTTTCTTCAATTCAGGTGAATTCAAATGATTTGTTTTACTTTCCTGGTGTAACATATTCATCCCTCCACTCCGAGATATACCCAATTAAGGGACAATGCTAAACCAGAAAACTATTTTTTCCATCATTTACAATTGATTGTAAAAATAAAAATGCCCCGGTCCATTATACCTGAGCATTTTCTCCCTCGCTCCGCTGCAGCTGCTTTTTCTTATCACGCTTGATGAAGAAATCGAGCCCTGCCCAGAAAACGACTGATATGATTGCAAAATATGCTATGGCGAAATAAATGTCTTCCGTTTTCCATTCAAGTCTCGGAATCATCAAACCCAATCCGCCGGAAACGACATAATAAACCCCGATTAATTGCAGAAATACCTTTCTTGGTGATTCTATATTCTCCAGATACCCTTTCCCTGCTTTTCCAAAGAAGATTGCGATCCCTCTTAAAATAATGTAAGCAGAAAAGGCTATGATGATTGCAACAACAAACTCCTGATTAAATACGTCAGCCATACTTTTTCTCCTTTCCGACTTTCCGTGGATCCTTATGTACAGAATGATCCTTTTTAAAGGATAAACCCATTGAAGAGGTATTTCAAGTAAAAATACCGGACTTATTTTTCAGTTTCTTTCTCCACTCCCACATAAAGCCGTTCACTATAGGGAGAATAGTAACCAAACAATCTTTCCGAGGTGAATTATGACTAGCATTATTATTGGCTTGATTCTTCTTATGTTATTGGCTTATTTAGGCTGGTCCATCATTTGGATCGCACCGCTGGTCGCAGGGCTTGTTGCGCTCATGAGCGGCCTCGACCTGCTTCCGGCATACACCGAGACTTACATGACGGGATTTGTGGACTTTGCTAAAGAATGGTTTCCGGTCTTCCTTTTCGGTGCAATCTTCGGAAAGCTGATGGAAGATGTCGGCGCAGCGCAATCTGTCGCTTATAAAATAACAAGCATCATCGGAAAGGACCGTGCGATACTCGGCGTGCTCATCGCTGCAGCGGTCCTTACATATGGCGGTGTCAGTTTGTTCGTGGTGGTCTTTGCAATCTATCCATTGGCGATTGCCATGTTCAGGGAAGCGGATATCACGAGAAAGCTGCTCCCTCCAGTATTTGTACTGGGGGCATTCACCTTCACGATGACGGCTATCCCCGGCACCCCCCAGATCCAGAATTTGATTCCAATGGATTACTTCAAGACCTCTCCGACAGCTGCCCCCATCATCGGGATTACAGGCGGATTGGTGATGGCTGCAGGCGGTTATTTTTATCTGAGGTGGCGCCAGAGCATTTTCACTAAACGGGGAGATACGTTTACTGAACCGAATGAAGGCAACGAAGTGAAAGAAATCAATAAAGATGAACTGCCCAATTTCTATTTGTCTTTCTTACCTTTAGTGATTGTCGTCGTTACGCTGAATGTGTTTGACTGGAATATCCTGACTGCACTATTAGTGGGGATCCTTGCGATACTTCTGATCAATATCAAGCATTTCAAGAAATTCATCCCTTCCATCAACGGAGGGGCAAAAGGGTCTGTCATGGCTGTCATCAATACGAGTGCCGCCGTGGGATTCGGAGCGGTCGTAACCGCTGCCCCCGGGTTCAAAACCCTGACAAATCTGATCCTGGGTATAAAAGGAAACCCTGTCATTTCGGAAGCAATTGCCGTACAGGTGCTTGCAGCAATCACTGGTTCAGCCTCCGGCGGGATGGGAATCGCCCTGGAAGCGCTTGGGGATAAATATTATGAGCTCTCCCAGACTTCCGGAATCAGTGCAGAAGCATTTCACCGGATTGCTTCGATCTCCTCAGGGGCTTCCATCCTCCCTCACAACGGCGCTCTACTGACGCTATTCGCCGTTACAGGGTTGACGCATAAAGATTCTTATCTGGATGTAGCCGTCGTCGGGTTATTAATCCCGACTATAGCTGAAATTGTGTCTATCATTTTAGCAAATATGGGTATTTATTAAAACAGCAGCAAAATCACTATTATAAATGGAGGGAATTCATTATGGTAAATGAAAAAGTAGTATTCATTACAGGAGCTGCACGCGGGATTGGATTTGAAATCGGTGAGCACTTTGCCATGAACGGTGCAAAGGTGGTATTATCGGATATCAATCAGGAAGGTCTGGATGAGGCAGTCGATGAACTCAAAGACAGAGGATTCGACGCAATCGGCATCAAATGTGATGTGACAAGCGAAGAAGAAGTCAAAGCTGGAATCGACAAAACTGTGGAGCATTTTGGACGGATTGATGTGTTGATCAACAATGCAGGAATTCAGCATGTAGCCCCGATCGAAGAGTTCCCAATCGAAAAGTTTGAACTTCTCATCAAAATTATGCTGACTGCACCATTTATCGCTACTAACTTTGCTTTTCCGCATATGAAAAAGCAAAAGTTCGGCCGCATCATCAATATGGCTTCCATCAACGGTCTCATCGGGTTTGCCGGGAAAGCCGCATACAACAGTGCAAAGCATGGTGTCATCGGATTGACGAAGGTTTCTGCACTTGAAGGTGCTGAACACGGCATAACCGTGAACGCAATGTGCCCGGGTTATGTTGACACCCCTCTTGTGCGGAACCAGCTTCAGGATATTTCATCTACAAGGGGAGTGCCTCTGGAGAAAGTGCTCGAAGAGGTCATTTATCCACTTGTCCCTCAGAAGCGCCTGCTCTCTGTTGAAGAGATTGCGGATTACACGATGTTCCTCGCCAGCGACAAAGCAAAAGGAGTCACCGGCCAGGCAGTCGTCCTCGATGGCGGTTATACGGCTCAATAAGCCAGCAGTCAAAAAAACACAGGATTTCGCAGCTGGAAAAAAAGAATTTTAGACAAAATAAAACTCGAACTAATTTGCAGTGGGAAAGGCAAACTAGTTCGGGTTTTTAGTTTTTGCCTGGAGGCTCGCGGGGCTACCCGCGGAAAAGAAGTCTTCCACGAAATCAATAGCTGTAATTAGAACCTGTTACAGAATGCTCTCCATTTGGATAAAACAGTGAAAACTGATTGTTTCTACATAATTGATTCAGGTGTAAAATATTGTATAGTGAGATTGTTTTATTGAAAAGGAGAAGCTATGAAAATCTATTGGCAATTGGGTTATTTTATCATTGGATTACTCATTTTCAGCTACGGCATCAGTATGTCCATCAAAGTACAATACTTAGGGATCCACCCCTGGGATGTATTGAATATCGCCCTGTTCGAAAAAATCGGACTTACAATCGGGACATGGAATATCATCATAGGTGCGGCCATGATTCTCGGCACCCTTCTCTTAAAAGGGAAGTACGTCCGTCTCGGGACGATCATCAATGGAGTCATGGTGGGCGTGCTTGTGGATTTCTTTCTGCATTTCAATCTACTACCTCCGCAGACAAATGCTGCTGCAGATGTTTTCTTGCTCCTTGCAGCAATTGTGCTGATGGGGATCGGGGGAGGATTATACTCAGCAGCGCAGCTCGGGACGGGACCGCGAGATGGGTTCATGCTGACAATTTCAGACTGGACCGGTTTCTCGATCAGTACAGTGCGGATCCTATGCGAATGCTCGGTCTTGATTATCGGACTGCTGCTTGGAGGTCCCGTCTTTATCTTTACATTCATCTATACATTCATCCAGAGTCCCATTTTCCAGAAAACCTTTCTCTCCTTCACTTCCGTCCTGGACAAAAAGTTTCATGAACCCACCCGAAGAAAGGCTGGGTGACGAACAATATCAGCATAGGTTCTTTATACCGCTAATGATTTCCGTGCAAGACTTCGCTTTCCGCGGGTAGCCCGTGAGCCTCCGGGGTCTCACTTGTCCAGCTCCGGCGGCTAGAGACTCGAGACATAAGCCATGCCATCCAAAAAGGCAAAACCCGCCTTTCCGGATGCCCTGTCTTATGCTTGTCATCTCTGAACGAGCCGCCTCCGCTTTTCTAGCTGTCCAGCTGCAGGGCTTAGAGGCACATGTCATAAGTCAAACCGACCAAGAAGGCAAAGAGCGCCTTCGTGGCCGATTCGCCTTATGCCACCCGCCTCTCTTCAAAGCCCTTCCGCTTTTCTTATAAGCTACTCTTCCCGCAGGAGTCTTCGTCTTGCACTCCAATCAACCGCTAGAAACAATTAAATATAAATCTTCATTAAACAAATTTAAAACCGAACTAATTTGCCTTATCGTAGGCAAATTAATTCGGGTTTTACTATGACTAAAACACTTTTGTCCCAGCCTCTTTTTGATTCTATGTCATTTCACATGCCACCAAACCGTATTGTCGGTAAGGATCCAACTGTTTGACGAACTCAAACAGCCCCTGTACCTTGGGATCATCCATATCCCTTTTATAATAATCCTCAAGTAGGCAAAGAATTTCATTCGGATACATCGGGCACGTGTGGCTCCCCCAGTCAGTCTGCCTGCCTTCGACCCGGTTATAGTAAATATCATCAAGCACCGAAAAGAACAACTCATACCCTTTCGGAAAGAATTCACTTATCCGCTTTGGGTAATTATGATTCCAGTCCCCGCCTTCATAATGGAAAGTCCCGTCAGAAAGATCCCCAATGAATACTTCCACGTCTGCCATATCGATTCCCCCTTACCCAGAATTGGTTTATTACTATATATAGGGCTGTCCACTTGATTTAGAACCGAAAAAACCGATTCCCGGGGGAGGAATCGGTTTTCATCCGGCTCAGAGATATTTCCTCTGAACGCTCCTTCCGTCATAAGTGAACAGCATATCCCGGTTCTCCACATGAGTTTCGATATGGACAGGTCTGCCCCAAAGGCGGTGGATATAAGGAAGCACTTTCTCAAGGTATTTAATATCAAGCTCAACATCCTCAAACCAGTGTTTAAGATAAAGTTCCCCGCTCTTCATGTAATCACCGTCGGTCACGGTAATATACGGAAAACCACCGTTTACTCTCATACTTACAAGCTGATCCCTCACCGCGGTCCACTCTTTATCAACGATCTTATAATCCTTACCCTGCTTCTGGAATAGATACATATCTTCTCTCATCACTAGATCTTTCGTTAAATAATTGCGTAAGAAGGAGATATCCGATTCGATTTCCCTCACTTCGAACATTTTATCCCGTCCGGATCCTGGTTTTACACCCCGTTTTATCATTTCCTCGGTCGGATTATCATAGCGCTCTTCGATATCTTCAAAAATTTTCAATCCCAGGTAGTATGGATTTATTCCCGTCCGCGATGGCTGTACCACCCCTGCATTCAGCTTGGCAAATTCAATCGCCTCTCCGCTTGTCAGGTCCATTTCCCTGATAATCCGCTGATGCCAATAAGAAGCCCAGCCTTCATTCATGATCTTTGTTTCAAGCTGAGGCCAGAAATAGAGCATTTCTTCTCTCATCATCGTGAGGATGTCCCTTTGCCAATCCGACAGTTCCCGGCTGTATTGCTCGATGAAAAGAAGGATATCCTTCTCCGGCTGGGGCGGAAACTTCTTTTTCACTTTTTTGGTTTGACGCTTTTTCGGTTTCTCGTCAAGCGACCACAGGTCATCATATGGTGTGACCGGATTGACTTCTTCTTCCACCCATTCCACATCGTCCATGGTCCAAGTAAGCTTGGGCCTCATAAGGGAAGGATCGATATGTTCATCTATTGCAAGGACGGCATCGAGGAAGTTTTCCACTTCCTGTTTCCCATGTTCGATTTCGTATCTTCGTACACGCTCGGCTGTCGCCGACATGCTTTCCACCATATCACGTTTTGTATTTTGAAATCTCACATTATTTTTAAAGAAATCACAATGTGCGAGTACATGGGCCACGATCAACTTGTTCTGAATCAATGAGTTTGAATCTAGCAGGAAAGCGTAGCATGGATCTGAATTGATGACCAGTTCATAAATTTTGCTGAGTCCGAGATCGTATTGAAGCTTCATTTTATGAAATTGCTTTCCGAAGCTCCAATGGGAGAAGCGGGTCGGCATTCCATACGCACCAAATGTATAAATGATTTCAGCGGGACAGATTTCATATCTCATCGGATAAAAGTCGAGTCCGAATCCGGCAGCTATTTCGGTTATTTCGCCAATTGCGTTCTGCAATTGCTTTTGTTCCTCTAGGTTCATGGTCATCCCCCTCTTTTTACTCTTATCACAATGTATGAGAGGGGAGAGTGATTCATGAGTCTGTTCTCATTAAGATAGAAGTCAATTTTATTTTGAGTCCTCATAATACCGCAATTGATTTCCGTGGAAGACTACGCTTTCCGCGGGTGACTCGTGAGCCTCCTTAATGAAGGAGAAACTGTCCAGCTGCAGGGATTAGAGGCACATGTCATAAGCCAAACCTACCAAGAAGGCAAAGAACGCCTTCAAGGCCGATTCGATTTATGCCACACGCCTCTGAACAAAGCCCTTCCGCATTTCTGATAGGAGTCTTCGTCTTCCACTCCAATCTATTGCTGGAACCAAGTATAACAAATAAGATGACCTCGTAAAAAAAGCTGCATCCGTTTTCAATAATCGAATGCAGCCCTCTCCTTATTTATGCTTTTTTTAGAGATACTATCGGGATCAGGGTCATCATCAGCAGTAGTGCCGAGATGGTGAAAATGATCTGGACGGTAGTGACCTCAAGGAGCAATCCGACTCCCAAGGATGAGAGACCGAATATCAGTGTCGTCAATGCACCTTGTGCAGCGTAAACTTTTCCTATTTCCTCATGGGACGCAGTTTCCTGCAAGCAGGTTTGCAGGATGATGGTTTTCACTTGATCGAATGCACCGAAAATCACCGACAGGATCAGTGCAAACAAGGCAGACTGGTTCCAGGCGAAGATAAGCGTAACCAGCGAGGTCATGACCATGCATAAGGGCAGCCACACAGATCTCCTCCGTGAAAACAAGCCGTGCAGTTTAAACACTAAATAAGATGCAATCACAAGTCCTGCGAAAAAGCTGCTGTTGATGAATCCCCACCAAGATTCATTACGACTGAGGACAATGTCAACATACAGATAAAGTACTGCGGCTATCCACACCGTTCCGGCCGCCGATTCCAAACCGTAAATGAAGAATATGCTCCTTAGCCTGCCATTCCGCTTCACCTCAGACCAGCCTTCCCCGATTTGTTTCCACCAATGTTTCTTTTGCTTTAGTGTAGTACCCGGAATGACGGGCAGCTTCAGCATATAAAGCGTACTGATCAGAAACAGAAGGATGACCAGCACGAACAAAAGGCTTTCATTTAAGAGGGTTAACAGGAGTCCCCCGATAGCCCAGCTCGAAAATTGAATGGATTGATCAACAGTCGATAAAAAACCATTGGCCCCCATCAATTCTTCGCGTTTAACAATGAATGGGACATAGGCGTTCCTTGCGGGAAGTGCCCAGCCGTCCAAAAAGGAAATCATGCTTGCAACACCCAGATATACCCACACATTGCCGATCGAAAATAAAACGCATAGCAAAAAAAGAATAAGCAGCACCGTCTTCGCAAGCTGTGAATACGCAATCAAGGATTTCATTTGTGTCCGGTTCATTAAAAGCGGAGCCGCCACACTGCTGATGAATCTGGAAAACGTGATGACCAGCGGCACCGCAGTCAGAAATAAAGGTGACCCGGTTATCTTATGAATCAGGGAGATCAATGCCACAATGTATACGATATCCCCTATATTCGCAAGTGCCTGGCCTACCCAGAGATGCCGAAAAGATTTAGAAGCCATGTCTTTTCCTCCTTCTATTCAATTAGTGTAAAGGTAAAAGACAAATCACATTGGATAATGGCTCCCTTCTTTTTTAATTACATTTATTTTATCAAATAATTCTGACGGGGGACACTGAATCAGCGGATAATTTTTACTTACCGGCGAAAACGCCCCAACAAATAAAAAACTGACTCAAGCCGAGTCAGTCATCTGTTCATCTGTTCATTCATTTTTTCTCTTCTACAGCAATATTCAACGTCTTTTCATTAGCCAGGTCATGAATCACCTTGACGATGACCGTTTTTTCCTGATTGTTTTCCTGGACAGTGAATTCAAAGTAATCGGCAAGTCTTTTTTCATCAATTTTTTGACGCCCTTGATATTGGTAGTCCTTCAATGGCTGTCCTGGATAATCTTCCTTCATGACTGCTGTGGCTATTCGGCCGAACTTCGCATAATCGGAAGGCTGCGGCTGCTGTGCATGGACATTGGTTGAAAAGAAAAGAAAGAATACAGGAACCAGCATCATCAACAACTTTTTCATATCATCACCTCTAATAATTTCTTACATTTCTTAGGATGATGTAAAAATTCAAAACTCATTCACCCAATAGAAGGAAAGTCAGTGAAGCAGGGAGTGCCAAGTTTTTCAGCGGAATTAATCCGAGTTTCGTCACACAATAAGATTACCCCCTTCAGAAGGAGGGATATCAAAGTGAATAAAGTCGATTACGACCGGGCCCTGTACTACACACACCGCTCAGAATGGGACAACCTGCTCATCCTGATGGTAAGGACGAAAGATGACCTTCTTTCGAAGAGGATCGAACAATTCCTGCACGCCTATCACTTTTCAAAGGACTATACCGTTGTTGAACGGAGCCTTTACACATTACTGCGATATATTGAACATGCAAATTATACCTTCAGTGTCGAGCAACCACTTGAGGAAACATTTGCAGAGATGTAAACGAGAATTCCACCTAACCGCGCTGATTCAGCATTGCTGAATCAGCTTTTAGTATTTGGTTGAAGAAGCGGAATTATGCCATAAAAAAGAAACCGGCGCTGCCGGTTTCCATCACTCCTATCGTTCCGCTGCAGTTTCAGACTTTACAATCTCCGCTGCTTTCACATAAATTTTCAATTCCCTTACCATATCATCCACCAGTTTTGCCGGATCATCCAGAAGGCCGTCATTGTCATAATCAAAACAATGAGGATCCAGTACCAGCTGTTTAGGGATGACATTGGCATAAACGCCCCTTGCGACAATTCGCAGGTTATTCAGGCAGTTGATTCCGCCTTTCCCACCCCCGGCACATGAGAGCAGGGCCACCGGCTTATGCGCAAATTGTTCGCTGCTGAGAAAATCCAAGGCGTTCTTTAATGCTCCACTTATACCGCTGTGATATTCAGGGGAAGCTAAAATGACAGCATCTGCTCTTTTCACTTTTTGTTTCAAGTTCTGTACGGATTGAAGTTCAGCCTGGTCCTGTTCCCCCGTATAAAGAGGCAGCGTGCCGTCACTGAGATCAATCACCTCTGCGCCGTATGTCCTCCCGATATGGCGGGATGCAATTCCGGTGCGCCCCTTTTTCCTGGGACTTCCGTTGATAATCACGATGTCCATGTTCAAACCGTCCTTTCTTTTCAAGCAAGATTATGTTTCACAGCATAAAGTGCCGCTTGTGTTCGATCGGATACTTCAAGTTTCGAGAATATGTTGGAGATATGGGTCTTAACCGTTTTCTCCGTAATGAACAGGCTTGAAGCAATTTCCTTATTACTTTTCCCCTTTGTCAACTCGGCCAAAACATCTTTTTCCCTTTTTGTAAGAGCATGGATTTTATGAGGAGGATCCTGTTTCGAAATCCTTGTCAGCAAATGATTGGTTGCTTTCGGATGAAGGGAGTTTTCCCCCGACAACAGCTTCCGGATACTTGCGACGAGCTCATCAGGTTCGATATCCTTCAACTGATAACCGGCGGCTCCGGCTTCGATTGCCGGTATCACATGATTTTGATCTGAAAAACTCGTAAGCATCAGGATTTGGATAGCGTCCCCATGCTTCTTTTTGATTTCCTTCGTCGCTTCGATTCCATCCATGACCGGCATCATGAGATCCATCAAGATCAGGTCTGGCTTCAGCTTTTCTGCCAATTGAACGGCTTCAGCGCCATTTTTTGCTTCCCCTGCGATTTCTATATCCTTTTGTGTTTTTAAAAAGAAGACAAGTCCCCTTCTCACTACATGATGATCATCTGCAATCAAAATCCGAATCGTCATACCCGGTCCTCCTAGTACGGAATTTCCACCGTTAATTTTGTACCTTTCCCGAGGGCGCTTTTCATTAGAAACGTCCCGCCCAGGCTTTTCACCCGCTCTTTCATGCTTTCGATCCCGATGGAAGGGAGCGGCTGTGCCTCATCGTACTGAAACCCGTCCCCCTTATCCTGGATCAAAAGGGAAACTTTTTTACCATCATCTTTTAGAAGATAGTGGATTGTATTTACGCCTGCATGCTTCTTACAGTTATTCAGTGCCTCCTGACTCACCCTCCAGAGGACCTCTTCCACTTTTGAACTTAAGGAAATGACGCCTTCCACTTTTGCTTCAAGAGTCAGGCCAAGCATATCGGAATATCCTTTTACTGCTTCCACCAGTCCGTTTTCAAGGCCGTGGGGCCGCAGCTGCCAGATCAGCGCCCTCATTTCAGATAATGCTTCCTGCGCAAGGGTCTGGACGGTTTGAAACGTTTCCTTCACTTGTTCCTCTGAGGTCATTTCCGCCCCGCCTCTAGCCGTAAGTGTAAGGGAGAATAATAACTGATTGACGGAATCATGAAGATCCCTCGCCAGCCTGTTCCGCTCGGCAAGCAATACGATTTCCTGTTCTTTTTTTGTCAGGGCGATCCGTTTGATTGCCGACCCTATCTGAAAAGCGACGGATTCCAGCAAGGCTAATTCATCCTTGGAAAAATGGGTCTTATTCGGTGCAGCAACATTCAGCAATCCGTAAGCCTCATCACCTGACGAAAGCGGGACGGTAGCGTGGTACGTGATACCGTCGGTTTCCCCCCTTTTTTCGTCGATGGCTTTTTCGATCCTTTGACATTCAATGATATTCGAAGCTTTTGTAAGCTTCCCTTGGCGGAAACGATTGACACACCAGCATCCGCCATTATGCATCAGTTCGCAGCCATTGTTCTCAAGAGATTCCGGAAGATCTTCATAAGAAGCAAGCTGATGCTTCCCGCCTTCCTCTATAAAAAAGATCCACCCCGTCGTAAAACTGGTGCCCTTGATCAATTTTTTCAAAGCCCCGTGGAGCATATCACACTGTTCCGTTTCATTATTCAAAAACTCGGCAATTTCTTTCAAAAGCTCGATGTTTGAAAGTGCCTCCTCATTCATCCCTGCATCGTCCTCCCTTGTCTCTTACTATCATTATACAGCTTTGTTCGGAATCCGATATTCTAAGAAAGAAGGAATTTTTGTACGACTTTTGAATGAAAACATCCGTTCGTTTCGTTTTCGGCTGTTTATGAGCCAAGGCGGGTGAGCCAGGGGGACAGGTACCGTGGCCCATTCACAAAATGGAATTGAGCAGGCTCTGATCACCGGTATCTGCCCTTTTTAGATGTATTTTTCTCGTTTACTGACAATATTTGATCGTTTTCGTCCGTTTTTTATCTTAGAGCCCGTATTTTAATGGTCGCTGACAGGCTTTTATTGATTGAACATGATGGCGGAAACCATATATGATCCATTTCAGGAATTTATGATCCATTCGACAAAAAATACGCGCCTGTTTCAGGATTTATGATCCATTCCGGAAAAATATGATCCATTTTCGAATTATATGATCTTTTGATAATCATTCTAATCTACAAAGGCATAGCTCCGGGCAATGTACCTGTCCCCTGATATTATTGGATTCAAGATAAAAAAGGAATTTCATCGGGCAAACAGCTGCTTTCATCAACATCTATGGAAAACCATTCAATCTCCATTACATGAAAAAAGAGGGGAGCAGCCGCCCCCCTTTTTTTCCCTGTTACGCTATTGGATAGTCCTGTGCAAATGGATGGATCTTGATTTCATCGATCAGCATATGTTTCGGTGCGGAAGCCATGTAAATGACCGACTTAGCGATGTCCTCCACCTTCAGCCAGTCTTCTTTCTCCGGAAGTCCCTGCTGCGAGTCTGCAAAGTACGTATCGACCATCCCCGGATTGATCGTTCCGACCCTGATTCCATATTCCCTCACCTCCTGGGCAAGCGAACCGCAGAAGCCCTGGACTGCATATTTAGTGGCCACATAGGCAGAACCATTTGGGATCGTATAGCGGGCAACATCGGAAGAGATGGTAATGATTGTGCCGAATTTTTGCTCCTTCATATGCGGAAGAACAGCTTTTGAGCAAAGGAAGACACCCTGTACGTTCACATCAAAAATGTTCTTCCATTCGGCTGCAGTCACTTCTTCAGTCGGCTTGAAGAACCCGACGCCTGCGTTATTGACTAGAATATCGATTCTTCCATATGCAGAAAGAGTTTCATCGACGATTTTTTTTACATCGTCTTCTTTCGACACATCCGCTTGAATGGATATCACATGTTCAAAACCGTTTTCTTTAAGCTCCCCAGCTGTTTTATGTATTTCTTCGGAACTTCCAACAAGCGAGAGCTTTGTATTTTCTTTTGAAAACTGCTGCGCGATTTCGCGCCCTATCCCTCTTGAAGCTCCTGTTATGATTGCAATTTGATCCTTTAACATCATGCATTCTCCTTTTAACTAAGTTATCAGCTGTCTATATACCCAGCATTTCTTCCCGCGGCAATTGTATACTCACCGCCGTGAAACAGGCCCGCCCCTCACTGCTTTCGGGCAGGAAGGAGCGGGCGAATTTATTATTGAACGAAGCTTTCTACTTTTTTCATAAGATCTTCTGTCAGGGAGGCTAATTTCTTATCGCTTTCCTCCTGGGTTTTCCCGATCACACTGAAGTAGAATTTGATTTTCGGTTCTGTCCCTGATGGGCGGAGGCAGACCCAGGAACCGTCTTCAAGGAAATATTTTAAGACATTGGAAGCCGGCAGGGTAATGGCTGTTTTTACACCTGTGGCCAATTCCACTTTTTGCTGTGTTTGATAATCTTCCGCCGATACCACTTTAAGACCCGCCACTTCATCAAGCGGCTCATCCCTGAACTTTTTCAGGATGCCCTGGATCTGCTCGGCGCCTTCTTTTCCTTTCAAAGTCAGACTCTTCAGTCCTTCTTGATAATAACCATGACGCTCATATAAATCATTTAGGACCTCGTATAAGGACTTGCCTTGTTTCTTATAATAAGCAGCCGCTTCTGCAGCCATCAATACGGCCTGGACCGCGTCCTTATCACGGGCGAAATCACCGATCAGATAGCCGTAGCTTTCTTCATATCCAAATAGGAATGTATATTCCCCGCTTTCTTCATACTGCTTGATCTTCTCACCGATAAATTTGAATCCAGTGAGGACATCTTCTACGGAAGCACCGTAGTGTTCGGCCACTTCTCTCCCCAGCTCGGAGGTAACAATTGTTTTGAACACACGTCCATTATCAGGGATCATGCCTTTTTCCTGTTTGCGGGAAAGGATGTAGTCCATGAGGACAGCCCCGGTCTGGTTCCCGGTCAGCAGCACGTAATCCCCGTCTTTTCCTTTGACGGCAACACCCAAACGATCGGCGTCAGGGTCCGTTGCAATCAGGATATCGGCATCGATTTCTTTACCGTCACGAATGGCCAGTTCGAATGCCTCTTTATCTTCCGGGTTGGGAGATTTAACCGTTGAAAACTCCGGATCGGGCTCAGCCTGTTCTTTGACGATATGGATGTGTTCATACCCAAGTGCAGTCAGCCCTCTTTCTGCCATCTTCAAGGCTGTCCCGTGTAGTGGGGAGAAAACTATCTTCAAATCGACTTCCTTACTGATCTGCGGTGTTTCAGAAATGGAAATCAGATGGTCAAGATACGACTGATGGATTTCCTCCCCGATCATCTTAATCAAGCCTTGGGACTTCAGTTCTTCTTCTGATTTCACGTCAATTTCGAGTTCATTTTGCACTTCATTTACTTTTCCGATCACGGCATCAGCGATATGAGGAGGAAGCTGAGCCCCATCTTCACCATACACCTTATAACCATTATATTCCGGCGGGTTGTGGCTTGCTGTCACGACGATACCGGAGAATGCGTTTAAATATCTGAGAGCAAAAGACAGCTCCGGTGTAGGAGCAAGTTCATCGAATACATAGGTTTGAATGCCGTGGGTCGCAAGCGTCTTCGCTGCCTCCATTGCAAACTCGGGTGATTTATGACGCGAATCATAGGCGATTGCCACACCTCTTCGTTTCGCGCCATCCCCTTCCTGTTCAATGAATCGTGCCAGGCCTTCAGAGGCTTTACGCACCGTATAGATATTCATGCGATTGGTCCCGGGGCCGATTTCCCCTCTCATTCCGCCAGTACCGAATTCAAGATTTTTATAGAAAGCATCTTCCAATGCCTTTTCATCATCCTTCAATGAACCTAATTGTTCGTTGATCTCTTGATCAATATGTACGTAGTCACTCCACTTTTTCCAAGCTGATTGCCAATTCATTGCGATCCCCTCCTAAAGCTGTATAATAAATAGTTCTACTAAGATACCCGGATTCCTTTTAAAACCTTCCGTCACAATCCGACAGAATGTAACCGTTCTTATTTTAGCATAATATCACTTTTGTGCATGCAGAAAAAAGAAGAGTCTGGAACAATCTTAAAATAATCTTTAAATTTATTTCCTTTACTCCGCTAATGATTTCCGTGCAAGACTCCGCTTTCCGCGTGTAGCCCGTGAGCCTCCTCGTCACATTCGTTCCTGCGGTAAGAAAAGCGGAAGGGCTTTGGTCAGAGGCGTGTGGCATAAGGCGAATCGGCCACGAAGGCGATCTTTGCCTTATTGGACGAGTTGACTTATGGTATATGCCTCTATGCCCTGAAGCTGGACAGGTCTCCCATTAGCTACACTTCCCGCTGGAGCCTTCACCTTGCACTCCAATCAACCGCTGGAAACATCTAATATTCAAAACAAAAAAACCCGAACTAATTTGCCAGCCAGAAGGCGAATTAATTCGGGTTTTACTTAGGCTAAAACACTTTTCCCTGCGATCATATACTATTACTTATAATTCACACCGTACACATCATGGCGGCGGTCTTTTAACTGTCTTACTGTGCCGGATTGGCGCTGGCGGCGGAGTACTTCCAGATCGACGTCCCCGATCATGACCATCTCGATGTTCGGGTTCGTCTCCCCGACGATTCCGTCCCGGGCAAATTCGAAGTCAGACGGTGCAAAGATTCCTGATTGGGCATATTGAATATCCATATTCTCCGTCTGCGGAAGATTTCCGACTGTACCGGAAATGACCGTGTAAATCTGGTTTTCAACCGCGCGTGCCTGAGCACAGTACCGTACGCGGAGATAGCCTTGACGGTCTTCCGTACAGAATGGCGTGAAGATGATTTTGGCTCCTTTGTCCGTTGCAATGCGGGCAAGCTCAGGGAATTCGATATCATAGCAAATCTGAATGGCAATCTTTCCGCAGTCGGTATCGAACACCCTCACTGAATCACCAGGGCTGATCCCCCACCATTTCCGCTCATTCGGTGTAATATGGATCTTATACTGCTTCTCGATTGTCCCGTCACGGCGGAACAGATAGGCGATATTATAGATCTCGTCATCCTCTTCTTTCACAAAATGTGATCCGCCGATGATATTGACATTGTATCGGACCGCCAAGTCTGTGAAGAGTTCGATGTACTCTTCCGTGAAATCAGTCAGCTTCCTCACCGCTAGGCTTGGTGATTTGATGTTTAAGAAAGACATGAGCTGAGTGGTGAAAATCTCAGGGAACACCACGAAATCTGACTTCGCATCCGAAGCTACGTCGGTAAAATACTCAACCTGATTCGCAAATTCTTCAAATGAGTTGATTTTCCTCATCATATATTGCACGACGCAAATCCGGACAGGGTAGCTCGTTTTGAAGTGACGCTTGCTTGATGGGCGGTAATCGACATTATTCCATTCCATCAATGTCGCATATTTTTGCGATCTCTTGTCATCAGGAAGGTAGTTCGGATTGATCCTCATCAAAGTGAATCCATTAAGCAGCTGGAAAGACAGGACAGGGTCATAAATTTTGTGGCGTCCTACCGCATCCACATATTCCCTCGGTGACATTTCGTCCGAGTGCTTATAGTAATTCGGGATCCTTCCTCCGATGATGATGCTCTTTAAATTCCATTGACGGGCAAGGTCCTTTCGGGCTTCATAGAGGCGGTGCCCGACTTTCATCCTCCTGTAATCCGGATGGACCATCACTTCGATTCCGTATAGATTGTAGCCGTCGGGATTATGGTTGGTTATGTACCCGTTGTCTGTAACATCATCCCATGTATGACGGTCATCATACTCATCAAAATTGATGATCAAACTTGAGCATGAGCCGATGATATCACCATCGAGTTCCGCCACAAGCTGGCCATCGGGAAATACTTCTAAATGACTTTCAAGGTGCGCAACCTTCCACGGCTCCATGCCGGGAAAACAGACTTCCTGCATCTTGATTATATGTTGAATGTCCTTATGCTCCATAGGACGTATGATCATTTTCTTCTCAAATTGGGATAAATCCAATTTTTCTGCCATATCAATCACTCCTTCAGTACGCTGTTGTTATACCCTTATCATGCGCGCGGGAAACGAAGTTCATGAGTCCCCGCAAACAAAGTTTGATTTTCATCCTTTTTCATTTTACCAAAAGGCAGAAAGAATATAATAGGATTTTGAATCATGGATGCGCAAAAGATTTGCTCCAAAAGACCATTCCACTTACTATATAATAGCGGGGAACTTGGAACCCTTAAAAATCCTCTAACAGGGATGAAGGATTAACCGTTATAATAAATAATGAAAATACGTTAAGAGAGAGGATATTTCTATGAATAAAAAAGCAGATTCCCTCCTTTTCACAGGATGGGCAGCCTCACTCGTCGCTGCGCTCGGCAGCTTGTTTTTTTCTGAAGTGATGAAATATGAGCCATGTGAGTTATGCTGGTATCAGCGGATTCTGATGTATCCGATGGTCATCCTTTTAGGGGTGGCGTATGTACGGAAGGACTTTAATGCAGCATTATATTCTTTGATTCTTTCCGGGATCGGACTTGCCGTATCCATTTATCATTATTCACTGCAAAAACTATCGTTCCTATCAGAAAACGCCCCGTCATGCGGCCGTGTACCATGTACAGGAGAATACATAAACTGGATGGGGTTCATCACGATTCCATTCCTCGCACTGACAGGGTTTATCATCATTTTCATCTCAAGCCTGTTAACGCTTAAAGCAATCAAGGAGGACCAGTAAATTGAAAAAAGTCATTATATTCCTGGCCATTGTCGTCGGTCTGTTCGCGGCAATCGCAATCGTGACCAACATTCAGAACAGTCAAAAAGCAGAAGGAAATAAATTTAAAAAAGATGACCTCGACCCTGCCACAGTAGATCTTCTGGATGACCCAAACTATCAGAATGTCATCCTTCCTGAAGAGCTTGAAGAGAAGCTCGGGGAGAAAGAAGATGTAACGGTGTACTTTTACAGTTCCACATGTCCGCACTGTAAGAAAACGACCCCTATGCTTGCTCCGCTCGCAGAAGATATGGGAGTTGATATGGTTCAATACAATGTACTTGAGTTCGAACAGGGCTGGACGGATTATCAAATCGAATACACCCCTACCCTTGTTCACTACGAAAAAGGAAAAGAAGTGGACCGCCTCGTCGGCAGCCAGCCTGAAGAAGTCTACAGAAACTTCTTTGATAAGAATGTAAAATAGTTCATTTACAGTCTTTCATCCTGGAACATTCCAGTGATGAAGGACTGTTTTTTTGAAAGAAGCAGATTTCAAACGGATCCTGCTGGTGGTTGGAGTGCAAGACGAAGACTCCTATCAGAAATGCGGAAGGGCTTTGTTCAGAGGCGTGTGGCATAAGTCGAATCGGCCTTGAAGGCGTTCTTTGCCTTCTTGGTCGGTTTGGCTTATGACATGTGCCTCTAAGCCCTGCAGCTGGACAGTTCCTCCATCATTAAGGAGGCTCACGAGTCACCCGCGGAAAGCGAAGTCTTGCACGGAAACCACCAGCAGAGTCTTAACCACAAAAAATAGGGACCGACGCCGCCGTCAGTCCCATCAATGAGGAGGAATTTCAAGAGAAGATACGCTGTATCCTCAATAAAATTAATTACTTGATATATTCCCCCCTCAACTGCAAATAAACCGCATATATCTAATTTTCCAAACAATCACTAAATTAAAAGCTGATTGGCCGCCTTTGAATACACACTTAATGAATGTCTGCACTCTGATTCGTCCGTGAATTGATCGAAGGACAATGGGAAGAAGAGCCCGAACCCTTGCAGGATCTGGACATTATGATAAAACATTTCCTCATAGACCTCATCCCTCACACCGCATTCAACAATTGAGATCAGTGTCTGTAGACAGGAAATCACCTGAAACGCTTCCTTCAATGTCCCGCAGTATTCAAAGTTTCTATTTGCCGTATGTAAGATTTCCATGTTTTCAAATTGCTCAATTTCTTCGTCTGTGAAATAATCAGGGAAAATAGTACAATACATATGATTGATTAATTCCTGGATTTTCGTATCTTGTTCATGTGTTGAAGCCAGTAAAACCTTCACCATCATAACCCACCTTTGTAATGCTTGTAATCTCTCTGTAATAGATACATCTAGGATAACATAGATAACTACCCTCAAGTGTGGTAATTATACCCATGAATTTGGTAAAACAGGTGATGAAATGGGATTAAATACCCACAAGCGTATAAGATTTTTGTCAGTTAAAGGAGCTTTTTGATGAAAACAATGAGAAAAGGTTCACTCTTCCAACTGGTGATACCCTCCAATTGGAAAAATGTAACGATAGAGCACATCCTAAAGGAGGAGTGGCAGGCACCCAAAAAGCTAATACATTCCATGAGGATGAATAAGGATATCAAGGTAAATGGCGACTATTTTCCATGGGATAAACCATTAACCCCTGGCGACACTTTAGAGATGGAGCTGTTTAAAAAGACGGATTATGATGTCCCTCCCGCTTATGGTGATTTGCAAGTCTTATATGAAGACGACCACCTCATTGCCGTCAATAAACCCGCGGGAATGGATACACATCCAAACGGTCCCCAGGACACAGAAACACTTGCGAATCTCATCGCTTTCCATTTCCAGGCAAAGGGGGAAAGCTGCCGGGTCATGCATATACACCGGCTCGACCGTGATACGTCAGGAGCCGTCATCTTTGCCAAACATCCCCTTGCCAAAGCGATACTAGACAGGCTTTTGATTGAGCGCCAAGTGAAAAGAACCTACCTTGCACTGGTACACGGCAGGCTTAAACAAAAGAAAGGCACCATATCTGAACCAATTGGGCGCGACCGTCATCATAATACGAGAAAGAGGGTCTCCCCTTCCGGCCAAAAAGCCATCACTCATTATAAAGTATTAGAATTCCGCGAAAATATGACTCTTGTTGAGGTTGTGCTCGATACAGGAAGGACCCACCAGATACGGGTTCATATGAGTCACGTCGGTCACCCTTTGGCCGGGGATACTCTATACGGGGGCAAGCCTGTCTTTAAGCGCCAGGCACTGCATGCTGCACGGATCACATTCCCCCACCCTTTGACAGGTGAATGGATAGAGTGTGAGGCAGAGTGTTTAGATGATATCGGAATGAATAGTTGAATGGTATCAGTTCCACAAAAAAAGCACCCTGACTGTTTTTTAGCAGCCGGGTGCTCTTTTTATTCCTTACTTCAATCCGTTCTTGATCGCTTCCGCTACTTGAATTGTGCGGCGCGTCTGGTGTTTCACGGCAGGTTCGACGCTTTCCACCATGTTGCCTTCCTGATCAACCGTTACACTTGTTCCGTAAGGATTGCCTCCTGTAGCAAATGATGACTCATCTGTATAACCCGGTGCTGCGATGATTGCACCCCAGTGCATCATTGTCGTATAAAGGGCTAGAACCGTCTGCTCCTGGCCGCCGTGCGAGTTGCTTGCGGAAGATGTCGCACTGACGACTTTGTTTGCGAGCTTCCCTTGGAACCAAAGTCCGCCTGTTGTATCTAGGAAAGATTTCACCTGGGACGGAACATTACCAAATCGGGTCGGTACATTGAACAAAAAGGCATCTGCCCATTCCAGATCGTCAAGGGTTACTGTCGGTACGCTGTCTTTCGTTTCATTATAATGCTTTTCCCATGCTGGATTCGAAGCGATCGCCGCCTCAGGTGCTGTCTCTTCAAAGCGAAGCAATTTTACTTCTGCTCCCGCTTCCTTCGCAGCTTCTTCAGCCCATTTGGCCATTTGATAGTTCGTCCCTGTGGAACTGTAGTACATGACTGCTAATTTTACATTTGACATACTCGAAATCTCTCCTTTTTAAAAAAATATTTGTTCAGTTCATACTAAAAATTTCCTATTTACTGTCTTCCCAATGAAATCATAAATAAAACGTTTTAAATTACTTCAAAATAATAAATCTTTAATTTGAGATATCATACAAAAAATATATGACGAAATATCTCAGTGGTATTTATTTGGATTTCGAGATAATTGTATATCACTTTGATCTCACCTGTCAACATAAAAAAGGAAATAGTCAGAAAAAACGGCCCGTCCCCTCATAATGGGAGACGGGCCAACTTATTAGAAATCGAAATTGTCCGGGTCCGGACCGAATCGTTCATTTTGATTCAAGTCATTGATTTTGTTCATTTCATCTGATGAAAGTTCAAAATTGAATAAATCAGCGTTTTCCTTAATGCGGTTTGCATGTACCGATTTAGGGATGATCACAACATCGTTTTGCAGATGCCAGCGCAGGATGACCTGTGCGGAAGACTTTCCGTGCTTTTCAGCGATTTGTTTCAAAGCCGGCTCATCAAGTACTCTGCCTTGAGCAATCGGAGACCATGCTTCTACCGCGATATTCTCTTCCTGACAGAAGGCTTTGAGTTTTTCCTGACTCAAACGAGGATGGCATTCAATCTGATTGATCACAGGTTTCTCATTGCTGCTGCTCATCAGATCTTCAAGATGATGCTGATGGAAGTTACTCACTCCGATTGATTTTACAAGTCCTTCGCTGTATAACCTTTCAAGTGCTTTCCACGTATCCTTGTACTTCCCTTCAACCGGCCAGTGGATCAAATACAAATCCATATAGTCCATATCAAGTTTCTTCAGGCTCGTTTCGAATGCTTTCAATGTTGTATCGTACCCTTGATCACTGTTCCAAACCTTTGAAGTGATGAATAGATCTTTACGGTTGGCGCCGCTTTCTTTTACACCTTGACCGACACTCTCTTCATTCCCGTAAACAGCCGCCGTATCGACAGAAAGATACCCTGTTTCAATGGCGGACTTGACCGCCTGGACAGTTTCAATGGGATCTTTCATTTGATAAACGCCAAGTCCAACGTATGGAATTTCGATTCCATTATGTAACGTTTTTTTACTTTGCAGATTTTTCAACATAGTGCATCCCTCCTTTCTATATTTTACAAAATCCGCCGGGGAGAACGCGAATATTATGATTGTCGTTTTCGTTTTCGGTTAATCCTCCTATATAAAAAAGCCTTTCCCCAGTGCAGAATACCCCGGAGAAAAGCCTGACAACCCTTATCGATTGATAAATTGACCCATGGATTTTCCTATGAAAGAAAGTCTGTGCAGCGGACGCGTCATAGCGACGTATTGAAGCTTGATATCCAGTTCGTTCCCGCTGCTGAATACTTCATCGATGACCGTGATCATCACGACATCGAATTCCAGACCCTTTGATAAATAAGAAGGAACCACGACGATCCTGTCTTTTGGAATCGACTCCTGCTCTTCCAACAGCTTTATTTTCCCCGGCATTTTCTCATTGAGGATTTTGTAGATCTGCCTGCAGTCCTTCATGCTCTTCCCGATGACTGCAAACGTTTGGAATCCTTCTTCCTTCCCCTTTGAAACAATGCCGCCAATGATTTCAGCCAGCTCACCTGCTTCTTCATACATGATTGAACAGGGGGCATCCCCGTGCCTGACAACCGGATTCACCTTTGGAAACTCATTCGGAAGCAGGCTCAACAGCTTATTCGCTTCTTCCATTATTTCGATTGTGGTCCGGTAGCTTTTTTGAAGTTCCGTATAAGTGGCTCTCGGAAACACTTCCTTGTAGACCGGCTCCCATGCCTGCAGTCCCCTGTAGGAATGGATTCCCTGTGCAAGATCCCCCACAAGGGTGAACATATCGGTCTCAAGCGCCCTTTTAAGCGTGTACAGCTGCATATAACTATAATCCTGTGCTTCGTCGATCACAATGTTCTTCGCCTTATAGAACTTATCGATCCCGAACAAGTGGGTCTGCAAGTATAGAAGGGGTGCCAGATCTTCCACTTCGTATTTTTTCTTCATTAAAAGACTCATCGTATAGAAGCACAAATCCTCCGCCTGGTGCAGGTCCAGCTCTCCCCGGGAGTATTCAACCAGCCGGTCAGGGTCTGAAAACAGCTCGGAATAGTACTGCTCCAGATTCTTTTTTTCAAATTGTTTCATGTATTGTGTAACACTTGTTCTTACAGCCTTCTTCACTTCTTCAAGCCGCTCAGCCTTTTTATCCAGTGCCTTTGATATATATTCCTTGCGGTTTCCGGCACCGGCCCGCTGATAAAGTGCTTTCTCGATCTTCTCGTCGAAAAAAGTCTCGACCTTCTCGATCATTTGTTTTTTATTTGATCGCACATACCCCTGCAGCAGGGATTTGAGCTTTTCAATCCGCCGGTAAACCGGCATATAGGTGTACTCTTCTTTAAAAAGATGGGTGAACTTCTTAGCGGAGTATAGTTTATATTTATCTACATAGAAATCCTGGGACGGATAAAATCTTTTCTCGATTTCTTCAATATAGTGATCCAGGATCCTCCTGAACGTCTTTGATCCCTTGAATCCTGAGATCCACGAAGCCTTTTTGACCTCAATTTCATGATTCCTCTCAATCAGCCTGATCAACTTGTCATCTTCGACGAGCTTCAACTTCTTTTCAAGGCAGGTCATCACATAATCGGAAAAGGTCGTCTGCCTCACCTTTTCCACCCCTAGCTCCGGCAGGGCTTCCGATATGTAATCGATGAACAAATTACTCGGTGCAAGGATCATCAGCTGCCTCGGGTCGAAATGCTGCTTGTAGTTATAGATAAAGTATGAGATCCGGTGAAGGGCAATCGTCGTTTTCCCGCTGCCTGCCGCGCCCTGAACAATGATCGGCCTGTTCAGATCGGCCCGGATGATCCGATTCTGTTCTTCCTGGATGGTGGAAATGATTTCGGTCAGACGGTTGCTTGAGCTCTTAGCCAATGAATCTTGCAGAAGTTCGTCGGTTGTAGTCAGGTCGATGTCCCTGATTTCTTCAAGCCGGCCTTCTTCAATCATATATTGGCGTTTTAAGGAGAGGTCACCCTCGTACGTTTCACCCTCGGCCTCATATGAGACATCGCCGATTCTTCCCTCGTAGTAGAGATTCGCAATCGGGGAACGCCAATCAACAATGATTTGTTCCTGGTTTTCACGCTGATACAGGGAAGTCTTTCCGATATAATGCTTTTCCGTCCTGTCCGATCCCTGGGTTTTAAAATCGATCCGGGCAAAGTACGGCTTGTTCTTCGCCTTAAGGAGGGATTCCAATTCTTCTTTGGACATTTCAAAAAAGCTCGAGTTGGTGAGAATGTCGATATAGGCCGCACTGGATTCCCCCCAGTCGACATCCCCGAAGGCTTTCTCCATATTCTCTTTGTACTTCTCTTTGCTTGACTGTGATGTTTCAATCACCACGTCAATATACCTTTTTGTAAATTCAAGTCGTTCTGATTCATTGGGAAAATCGGGGTGCAGTGCTGATTCCTTCGTCATAACTTTCTCCTTTCAAAAGTGGTTTTGCGCAATGGAGAAAAAAACGTCTTAATCAAACCGCCGGGGTAACGACTCCCGTGCGTGCGGTCTAACACGTTCAATGAGACACATCGAAATCTGTAAAAATTATGTAGGCGTTTGGGAGCAGAAATATATATTATCAGATAATTGGTAAAGTTTCAATACGAAATGCGGAAGGGCTTTGGTCAGAGGCGTGTGGCATAAGACGAACCGGGCATGAAGGCGTTCTTTGCCTTCCTGACGGGTTTAGTGGGGTGGAAAACCAGAATCTTCGAATTATAGGGCTGAATTCTTTTAAGTTTGAAAAGTAATCTTTTAATATCAACCATATTAATCTTCGAATTCCATCCTATAATCTTTTAATTTTCAAGATAATTCCGTCACTTGGAAAATAAGACTAAATACGCACACCACCTCTCCCGCATCCGCACTCCCCTTAAAAGGAAATCAACACCTCCAGCATGCCCCCTCATCACCACATAAAAAAAACCCCTCCACCAAGAGGGGCCACATCACATCACATCAAATCAAATCCTATCCAATTCGCGGCCAAGGTACTTCGCCAGCTCCAGCATCCCGTACTGACCAGCCGCCGCTTCTGCATCTTTGTTATAATTCGTGTTGGTATTGACATCATATGTGTAAATCACACCTTCAGAATCCTTTATGAATTCAATTCCGGCAACGTCAATCTTGTTATCACGGAGGAATGCTTGATACTCTGCAATAATTCCATCATCGAACCCGTCGATCACCTGAAACTTCGGACTCTCCTCTTGCTCTCCAACAGGGCAGAAAAGGTCGTCGATCTGGCAGGTATCCGCCGGGCACAGTTCGAAGCCTTCGGAGGTGTCCACCCGGACAGCGTATAGATACTCCCCTCCAATGAATTCGCAACGTGTGATGGAGTGATCGGGTGATTGGATATATTCCTGAATCAAGGTTGTTCCGTCCAATGGTTCTTCAAATGAGTCACTGTAGACGTATTCCTTCAACGCATCAATGGAATGAAACAACTGTACTCCCAAACCTTTTCCTGCCCGGTTATGTTTTGTGATGAAAGATGGTTTGTCCAATTTTTTTGCTGCCTGGATGATCTGGTCCTTCCCTACTGCCGCAATTGTTTTCGGCGTCCTGATTCCTGACGCATTCAAAGCCATATATTGATTCACTTTACTGACTTCGAGACGGAGTGCCCGCGTACCATTCAGAACTTTGCGGTCATGAAACTCAAGCCAGGACAGGACACTTTCCGTCAGCTCCGGTGCATAGCGGTGATTACGGGTATGGGATGAAGCACTGATCCTGTTGTAGAAGATTCCCTCCGGTGGAGCTTCCGTTAAGTCGACGGTGCCCTGGTCAAGGAACCACTCTTCATATGGTAGATTCAATTCATCTAAACGATCGGTCAGATGCCTGGTCCACTCACTATTTTCATGGATGACATGAATTTTTCTCAAGATGATTCCCTCTCTTTTTGATTCCGACTTAAATACAAAGTAATCCTACTATAAAAGTAGGATTAGAGTCAAAATCTTTGTTCATTTTTCATTTCTCTTATTTTTGAAATGGATTTTCATCCCGCTTTTCGTGACGGGAGGCTGCAGGGGGTCCTTCAGATGCAGGGGTTCATGCGTCCGCTCAATTTTCAGCAGGTCCCTTATTTCCTGAAGCACTTCCAGATTGGTTGTCTGCTTCACTTTGTATTGCTCCTCGCCTCCCTTTAGGCGGTTAAAGACTTTGATCATGAAGAAAATACTGGCAGCAACGAGGAGAAAATCGACTGTGGTTTGAATGAACTTTCCTATTTCAATCACCTCGGCTCTAACTCTCAAGTTTAGTCCTTCAAAATTCACGCCGCCAAATAAGATACCGACAATCGGCATCATGATATCTTCCACCAAAGATTCCACAATCTTACCAAATGCCGCACCGATAATAACCGCTATCGCAAGGTCGAACACATTCCCCCTGGAAATGAACTGCTTGAATTCTCTCCACATCATCCCTTCACCTGCCGTTTCATTACTAAATCATATGGCAGAAATCAGGAAGGTATGAGGACATTCCAATTTTTCATCATTGCCCCATTTAAAAAGCCGATCCCAAAAGAACCGGCCCGGTTCAACAATAAGTTACATGATATATTTTCTTACAATTGCAAAAAGAAGGAACAAGGCAACGACGAACATGACGATGACCAGGATTTTTTCTTCTTTATTACCAAGCATTGCGAATCGCCTCCCAGCAGTATACCTTTGACCCAGTTTAATATAGTTTTCCCTCTTATTCAGCCAACAACACTTCTTACATTGTTTTTCGTTCAAACAAGGTGGTTTCAAGGATGACAGGGGAAGATGGTTCTTCTTTTAAAAATAGTTTGAATGCTTCCTCCCCCAGCTGTCTGATCGGTACGTCAAAAGACGTGATGTCAAATACTTCTGATATAGGATGATTATCAAAACTTAAGATTGCCAGTTCATCGGGTATGGAGATCCCTTTCCTGCCTGCCTGAGATACAATCCCTGCCGATACTTGATCACTCGTGACGATAAGGGCAGAGGGCCTCTCACCAAGGGACTCCCACTGTCCTACGACTTCCCTTCCGTCCTGGAGGCTGATGCAGTCGTTGAAAATCCATCCGTCTTGTATCTTGTACCCTGCAGCTTCGGCTCCATCGAAAAATCCCCGTACCCTTTCTTCGCTATTTGTCCCGAACGTACGGTGAATACACAGTCCGATATCTTTATGGCCTTTTGAATGAAGGTGATCCATTGCAGTTCGGACCGCTTCATAATGGTTGATGAAGACTTTTTTCTCCACACCGGAAAGATTCTCACAGAAGACGACATTGGTCCCCTCCATGAACGGCTGCAGTGCTTCAAGGGAGTTCGCCCTTGATGCAAGAATAAGGCCATCCACCTCTTTCATCCGCAGGCGGTGAAATGCATCTAGTTCGGCCTCTTTTTCATAATTGGTCTGAAAAATCTTGAGGTGATACCCGTGTTTCAATGCTTCCCCCGCGATCCCCTGCAGTACTTCACCAAAGTACGGCAGGTTCAAGAAGGGAATCACCACCCCTATGCAATAAGTTTTCCCTTTTGATAAGTGGACGGCATTCGCGTTCTTTATGTAATTCAATTCTTCTACAGCGGCCAGGACCCTGCGTCTTTTTTCTTCGCGGACGTAAGGATGTTCATTCAAGACCCTCGAGACGGTTGAAACCGAGACACCGGCGAGACGGGCAATTTCACGGATATTAGTCATGACCCATTCTCCTTTAGTAAGGATAAAATATTTCTTTTATAAGCGCTTGCTCTGAAACGCGTTTCACAGATTATAGTCAAGATAAGGTTAACCCATTCACAAAATGAACTGCAAGGAGGATGCGCTATGCTGGGTATTTTTTATCTTCCCATTCTTTGTCTCATCATTATCGGAGGGAGCTGGATGGCTCTTAAACCCATTGATTTCTTCACACCCAAAGAGGCAGATGATCCTTTTGATTCATTATTTCATTAAAATTGCTGCTTCTATCTAATATTACTCTTATGAAGCAACTTATTTTAGCAACGTGAAATGTGTAAGGAAATTCTCATCACTTGACGCAAAAAAGTGCGTCCGTTATAGTGGTCATGTTATCAGACACTTACAAAAAGTAAGCTGCAGCCAGATTCATCCTGAATTATAGCACTTTTTTCACATCAAGGAGGCATGATCATGACAGATTTCTTTCAGGTGGCAGAAGAACGCCGCTCTACGAAAGTGTATAACCCTGAAGTTGAGATTCCCCGTGAAGAATTGGTAGAGATTCTTCAGGTTGCGGGAAAAGCACCGTCAGCATGGAATCTTCAACATTGGCAGTTTCTTGTGTTCGATCGCAAAGAGGTTCAGGAGCGCCTGCTTCCGATTGCGTACAATCAGCAGCAGGTCGTTGATGCTTCGGCAGTTGTCGCAGTACTAGGCGATCTTGAGGCAGATAAAAAGATTGATCCGGTCCTTGATCCTTCGGTTGAAAAAGGAGAAATGAAACCAGAATTGAAGGAGATCCTCTCCAAGCAGATCAAAGGAGCATACAGCCGTGACCTTTATCCAAGGGACGCTGCGTTCAGCAATGCTTCACTTGCAGCCATGCAGTTGATGCTTGCAGCAAAGGCAAAAGGCTGGGACACTTGCCCGATCGGGGGCTTCAACCCATCTGCTCTCGTATCTGAATTCAACGTTTCCGATCGCTACTTGCCCATCATGCTGATCACGATCGGCAAACCTCTGAAGGAAGCAAGAAAAACAGACCGGCTGGATATCCGCAACCTGATCGATTGGGCGGAATAAAAGACAAAGCCGCATTGCTATGGCAGCGATGCGGCTCTTTTTTATATATTCAATAAATCCTTTGTTACTCTCTGGATGATCTCCGGCAGCACGGAGAAAGTGTATGGTTTATAGACACGTTCCGTCCACTGATGACCGTCTTTACCATAGACGCCGATATTGATGGAAGGAATGTTCAGCTTCCTGATTGTTTCGATCGGGACAGGATAGAGATCGTCAATCATCGGCAGATTCTTCGTGATGACCTCTATATCTTCATCCTCCTCGTGCAGGGAGAGAAAACTGCCGTCTGCAAGATAAGGGAAAAAGCGTTTTACTACGAATTCTTCCCCTGTCTCATGTGAAATTTGATTCAGACAGCCCTCCAGGATATCCTTCACTTTCTTACCGTACTCATTTTCTTCATTTAAATAGTTATGCGGCAGAAATGGCGGAGCGAAGAAAATGATGACTCTCGGTGTCCGGTCCGGGTCGAGAAGCTGAAGCGCTTCAACCATTTTGTAAGCAATCGTCCGTCGATCCACCCCTTCATGCCTGCGAAAAACTTCCTCCATGACGGGATCCGGATCAAGCCCCCGCTCCTTCAACCAGAAAATATATTCCCTCAGCGTCAGAACATCCACATGCCAGGACAGCTCTCTTTCAGGAAAACCGTGATAGGTACGGTAGTGCTCGTACTGTTCCCTGCTCTTCATTTCAAGCTGTTCCACCGCTTTTATGGCTGCTTTTTTCATAACGTATAAAACGTCCCTGGCCGTTTTTTCATAAACAAAGTAATTGAAATAAATCGATGTACTCAGCGGTGTCTGCACATTATATGCCGTCTTATCGTCTTTAAAATACAGACAGGACGGCGGGAGGGTGAATTCACCCGGAATTTTCTCTACGAAATCAAGATTCTGATTAATTTCCAAATTGATTTTAGAAGCGATTGCCGTCGGGTCGATCGACGTCAATACGTCACCGACATGCGCTTCCCTTCCATAGATGTAGAAGCCCGGCAGAAATTTACCCGCCGCCCCGGTGTATATATATCTCTTGCAATCCCCATCATAAATAGGTGAAATGAAATCGGTATTGACGGCCGCCAGATAGTCGAAGCCTTCTCCTTTCAGCCTGTCGAGTTCGGACAAGGCTGCAATCAGTCCTGCATGCTCACTTTCCTCATCCCCATTGAACAGGAACAGAAGATTTCCCTTAGGGAGCTCCTTTTGTTCGGAAAAATAAAGCAGATTGGCCAGGTGGACGGCAATCCCGCTTTGCATATCAAGCGATCCCCTTCCGAACAGCCAATTGCCCGAACGGGCATCTTCCCTCACTATGTCTTCCCCTTCATAGTCCATAAAGAATTTCTGGAGGAAATCGGGATCATGGGCCATGTCCTGCAGGGCACCGTAATCATCCGTGCCGACTGTGTCATAATGTGCATGGAATAATAAAGTTTTTGCCGATTCCCCTTCTAGGAGCGCAAAGACATTCTGCCTGCCGATTCCGTCATTGGGGACCTTTTGCATCCAGACTTTATCAGGATGCTTCTGGAAATAAGGAAATGACCGGATAATTTCATATATATAATGAGCTTTCCTGCTTTCGCCGGCTGTACCATTATAACTTTCAAGAGCGACTAGTGATCGTGTGATGTGGTCGATCTGTTCGGAGATCGGTTTGTTTTGCAGTTTCATATACACGTTAACACCGCTCCTTTCCCTTCAAATTAATCTCTGTAATTGAGACCATCTTATCGAAAAAGCCATCTATTTGGAAGGGGTTTCAAAATAATTTTTTTATTCTTTTTTAGTTAAACTATTGAATTTCACCCTAATACCGAATATTATATTATTTGTGTGTTTTTAATGTTCGTTTTTATGGAGGTTTTTACATGTTTAAATTACAAGAGAACGGCACTACCCCTAAAACAGAAATATTGGCGGGTTTGACAACGTTCTTGACCATGGTATATATCGTGATCGTCAATCCGATCATCCTGGCAGATGCCGGTGTACCGTTTGATCAGGTATTCCTGGCTACGATTATTTCAGCTGTCGCAGGTACGCTGTGGATGGCGTTATTTGCAAACTATCCGATTGCGATTGCTCCGGGTATGGGATTGAATGCTTACTTCACTTATTCGGTTGTCGGAGCCAATGCCGATATTTCTTATGTGGTAGCATTTTCTGCCGTATTTGTAGCAGGTATCGTATTTGTCATTCTTTCATTGACGCCATTCCGTGCTAAATTAATCGAGGCGATCCCCCAGAATCTGAAACACGGGATCACCGCTGGTATCGGCCTGTTCATCGCCTTCATCGGCTTAAGACTGACTGGACTGATCGAAGCTCATCCTACCAATTTAGTAAAGCTCGGGGATCTGCATTCACATTCTGCGCTCCTTGCCCTTGCAGGATTGGCTGTGACGCTTGTGCTTATGGTGCTGAACGTACATGGAGCACTATTCATCGGAATGATTGTGACAGCTTTCATTGCCTATTTCACAGGTGACCTTTCTTTTGACAAAGGGATCTTCGCCATCCCTCATCTTCCGGAAGGACTGATCATCAGCAATCCGGTCACCGCTTTTGCAGATGTGGTTCAATACGGTTTGTATGCAGTCGTATTCTCCTTCCTGCTTGTGACCATATTTGATACGACCGGCACGATGATCGGGGTTGCCCAGCAGGCTGGTCTGATGAAGGGCAATCAATTGCCAAGGGCGCGTGAAGCACTGCTTGCAGACTCTGTGGCAACGACGATCGGGGCCATGTTCGGTACAAGTCCGACTTCAGCTTATATCGAGTCTTCCGCCGGTGTTTCCGCAGGAGGACGGACAGGGTTGACGACGCTGACGGTATCGATTCTATTCATTGTTTCCGCCTTCTTCGGCCCGCTCGTAAGCGCGGTTTCCGGGATATCGGCCATTACGGCCCCTGCTCTCATCATTGTCGGAAGTTTGATGATGGGAAGCATCTCCCATATTAAATGGGATGAGCTGGACGAAGCGTTCCCTGCTTTCCTGATCATCCTGAGCATGCCTCTGACATCAAGCATCGCGACTGGGATTGCGCTTGGATTCATCTCCTATCCACTGTTGAAAGTGGTTAAAGGACAATGGAGGCAGGTACATCCGCTTGTATATATCTTTGCGGTATTATTTTTCTATCAATTGGCGTTCCTGCCGCATTAAATAGAATCGCGATTAATACTTTTTAAAGCTCTGCAAGGAGTCTACGTCTTGCACTCCAATCAAACGCTGTAAAAATCTAAAAAACCCGAACTAAATTACCTGCTAATAGGTATATTAGTTCGGGTTTTACTTTGATAAGAAACGCTTTTGTATCGGCTTCTTTATTTGTCTTCAGCTTGCCTTTTAATCCAGCACTCTTTCCACTCCGAGCAGAGATTTTCCTTCAAAGGTAAGTTTATAGATATCAGGCATTTCAAGCTTCTGCCAGAATTCAATGTCATATTGAGGATCGAAGTGGTTCATGATGAGGACCATGATGTTGCCGTGTGTGCCGATTGCTACGTTTTTGCCTTCATATCTTTCCAAGATTTCAAGGAAATCTTGTATACCCCTTTTCTGGGCTTCTCTGTTGGATTCACCCCCGGGGAAAGAAAATTCAGGTTCCTTCCACACTTTCAGGATGGCCTGCGAAAAGTCTTCCACTGGTTCACCGGAAAGCTGTCTTTCTTTCAAATCTTCATAGATATCGATTTTTTTATTGAAAAAGGAGGCTGTGCCCTCTACTGTTTCAATGGCCCTTTTATATGGGCTTGAACAGACCGCATGGAGATTCTTGTCTTTCAGGATGCCCGTAACCCGGGCTGCATCGCGTTTTCCTCTTTCGGAGAGCGGCCTCTCCAGCTCCTCCGGGGTATAGACAGAATGGGCGTGTCGGACAAAATAGATGGTGGTTGGCATGTTTTCACTTCTTTTCTTAGAAACTTGTATAACAATGTGAGCACTCCTGAGCTCTCTTCTGCCGTTTCGTCAGTCTGCGGCAATTGGGGCATTCTACTTCTTTACTATGAAGATCCAGCCCCTTATTGCCGTGAAGCCATCTTAGATAAGATTTATTAATCAGGTAAACCGTAAAGCCGAGCATGGTACCGGTGATAACTAGTATTAAAGTCAGCCCCAAGAAGACCCCTCCTATCATTGTTAGTAAATAATACGAAATCAAAGAAGAAAGGTTTCATCTTTTTACTGTTCCCATACCCTATCGAGCTGCCCGGCATAAAATTCAATCGCTTTCCGGTAAGACTGAATGGTTTTGTCTGCAGAGGTTTCTGCCAATAAGTTCAGTAGAATTCCCATAGCCTCACTATGCTCGTTAGTATTGTGTAATGTCATACTGTAAAAGAGTTTGAGGGCATTGTGATCCGGGAACCTTTCCATCCCATTCAATAGAACCTGTTTTGCATGTTCATATTCGCCCAATGTACGGTAGGTGCTGCCGAGCCCCAGGTATGCCCCCTGGAGTTCGCTTTCATTTAAACCGAGCGTTATAGCTTTTTCATAATATGGGATTGCCTCTCTTTCCTTTCCGAGGGCATCATGGCTCCAGGCACATTGATAATGAATGCCGGCATTACGAGGTTCTTTCTCTATCAACATTTTAAAAAGCTCTATCGAAGCCTGGATATTCCCCCCATCCCTAAGTTTGATACCTTGTTTTATCCTCTCTTCAACCGATTCAGCCCATATCTTTTTCTTCTCCGGCCTATACTCGACGAGCCAGGCATCATGCCAGTCTCCTTCATGAAGTTCATTTTGCGGCAGGATCTTAACTTTTCTGTAGCCGCATTTTTCGTAGCATTTTATGGCACGTTCATTCCAAACCATTGGGTCCATGACGAGGCGGTCGGCACCTTTTGTTTCAATCAGGTATTTTTTCACCTCATTGATCATCAACGTTCCGATACCCTGATTCCATAGGGCGAATTCACCGATGAACTGATCGGTCCCGTAAATGACCTCCTGTGATTGGCTGTATCCATATTTATCTTGCTCTTCCTCATCTATGGGATAATATTGAAGATACCCTATCTCCCGGTCTTCAAAAGTCACGATGCATCTGGATACGGGTGGGCTCCCTTTCATAAATTTCTCTTCAACCATTTCCAGGGTAAAAGGACGGTCCCTTCCCTCATAAAATTGAAGCACCTCAGGATCGGACAGCCATTTCTTTATGATATATTTATCTTCTTCTTTAATGGGGCGGATTTTAATGCGGCCATTGGTTCGTTCCATTACTGACACCTCTTTCTTCATGTATATATTCACTGAACAGAGGCAGAAATCCTTCAGACTGCATTTTTTGACAATCGTGTGAAAGGTTCATTGTTTTCTTCTGTTTAAGTATTTTCTTCATTGGTTAGAAGTAGAATATGGTAGACTTTCATGTTATCATTAGTTTGTGAAATGATTCACAAATATTTAATTCCCAATCAAATTATTTAAAACTTCCTAAACGTTAGGTGTGTGATGAAGAATGACAATCAAATGTACAAACAAGGTGGCCCTTATCGGCACTGGATTTGTCGGCTCAAGCTATGCTTTTGCCCTATTGAATCAGGGGATTGCCCATGAACTCGTGTTAATCGATATGAATAAGGATAAAGCGGACGGGGACGCCCGCGATCTTAATCACGGTCTTGCATTCGAGTCCCCTATGAAGATCCACGCCGGTGATTACAGTGATTGTCAGGACGCGGACCTTGTGGTGATCACGGCGGGAGCGAATCAAAAGCCTGGTGAAACCCGCCTTGATTTAGTAGAGAAAAACATAAAGATTTTTAAAGGGATCGTGGATCAGGTAATGGCGAGCGGATTTAACGGGATTTTCCTTGTTGCCACAAACCCTGTCGATATCCTTACTTATGCAACCTGGAAATTCTCCGGACTTCCGAAAGAAAGGGTCATCGGTTCCGGGACAATTCTGGATACGGCCAGGCTCCGCTACCTGGTCGGGGAACACTTTGACATCGACACCCGGAATATTCATGCATATATTATGGGTGAACACGGCGATACAGAATTTCCGGTATGGAGCCATACTACAATCGGTGCAAGCCATTTAAGCGAATTGATTGATATGGAGAATGAGGATATCCAAAATAAGTTAGATGAAATTTTCCTCAATGTAAGGGATGCAGCTTATCACATCATTGAACGGAAAGGTGCAACTTATTACGGAATCGCGATGGGACTTGCCCGCATCACCCGGGCAATTTTCAATAATGAGAACAGCATCCTCACCGTTTCATCCCTTCTCCAGGGAGAATACGGCCAGGATGACGTTTATATCGGTGTCCCGGCGATCATCAACCGTGAAGGGGTCCGTAAAGTGGTAGAGCTTCCGCTGAATGAAAAAGAACGGCAGCAATTCGAACACTCATCAGGGACATTAAAAAAGGTTATGGAGACAGCTTTTAGCTGAAAAGAGATCCCTTCCCGGTAACTGATAGACACGCACGCCCAGATATCCTCCTCATAGACTATGGTGAATCCGTTTATGAGGAGGTTTTTCCATGTACGACGATAGACAACTATTCCCTGGATTCCCCGGTTTTCCAGGAGGAAGCCCCGGCAGCGGTTTCCCTGGCGGTCCGCCAAGCGCACCGCCGCCAGGAGGAGCGCCGGGCGGGGGGAATCAGGGGAGTCAGCAGCCTCCGCCGGGACCTCCGCCGAACTTCACACCGCAGATGACTGCAGCGCAGGGCGGGCCGAGCGTGTGGGCTGTAGATCCCGGTGCAATCCGGCGCTGCCTGTTCCGCTACACGTATATTTGGCTGCGAAGAGATCAATTCTGGTTTTATCCTGTATTTATCGGCCGGCGATCCATTGCAGGATGGAGATGGATCGGATGGAGATGGGTGTACTTCGGAATTGACTTGGATAACATCCAGTCCTTCACATGTGTGTAGGCGATGACGATGTACTCGTACCCTTCTTATTTTCGAACAGGTGCAGAAAACAGATCAGGAACAATCAGGGTCACCGGGGAGCATACAATCTATGTAGACCCTGATCAGGCAATTATTTCGATCGGTATCGTTACAAAGAGCGAGGACCTTGAAGAGGCACAGGACCAAAACCGGCAAATTTCCAGCCGGGTTGTGCAATCACTGAGAGGGAATGGGATTCCTGAAAAGGACATCCAGACGTCGGGCTATCAGATTTTCCCACAATATAATTACGAAGACGGAAAGCAGGTCTTTACAGGTTATGAGGTACGGCATGTTTTCAGGATCACCGTGAACAATGTAGACACTCTCGGGAAAATCATCGATGATGCCATAAAGAGCGGCGCGAATCGTGTTGAAAATATTCAGTTTGTAAATTCTGCCCCTGCCGCTGCCTACAGGCAGGCGCTCGCTTCTGCTTATCAAAAAGCATATGAGAAAGCGCGCACACTGGCGGGTCAATCTCATCAGCAATTGAACCCTTATCCTAAATCCATTACGGAGCATGGGGTTTTTGCCGAAACGGTATTTGCCCCCGCTGCCTTCGTTAAAGCTGCTGAAGAAAGCACCAGCCTGCAGCCCGGCCAGATCGGGGTGACCGCTTCCCTTACAGCAGAATTCCGTACGAATTAAACAAAGCCCGTCCATCCCTGCTTAAGCAATGGAGAAACGGGCTTTGTTTTTTTATCCGCCTAACGATGTCGATTTTCTTCCGCATGCTTCCATGGCGGCCAAAATGGAGCCTTTGAATCCATTTTTCTCAAGGGCAGCAACTGCTTCAATCGTAGCGCCGCCGGGAGAGCAGACAGCATCTTTCAATTCACCTGGATGTGTGCCTGTCTCCAGCACCATTTTGGCAGCACCGAGAACAGCCTGCGCTGCCATTTTGTACGCTTGTTTTCTTGGAATCCCTTGAAGGACCGCGCCATCTGCGAGTGCTTCAATGAACATGAATACATAGGCAGGGGAAGATCCGCTGACCGCAGGGATCGCATCCATCAAACTCTCTTCAACCGACTCAGCTTTCCCGAAGCTTCCTAATATGGTGTAAACCTCATTCAATTCCTTGTGGGTCAGCCGGTCATTCACACAATAAGCCGTCATTCCTTCCCCTACCAAAGAAGGGGTATTTGGCATCGTACGCACAACCTTGACCGCTTTGCCAAACCGGGCTTCCATCCAGTCCAGGGTGATCCCGGCAGCAATCGTCACGATGATGACATCTTCTTTTATTTCATCTTTTATTTCTGCAATAACCTTCTCATACTGGTCCGGTTTGATGGAAAGGAATAAAACATCCGAGAAACCTGCTACAGCCAGGTTATCCTCTGTACATTCAACCTGAAATTTTTTCTCGACTTCCTTACGTGTTGCAGCCGTCCTCGCACTTGTCATGACGGCACTTCTATCAACTATGTCAGCCTTCAGGATTCCGCCTAATATGGCCTGGGCCATATTGCCGCAGCCGATGAATCCAATCGTTTTCTCCAATGAGCTTCACCTCTGTCTTTCACTTTTGTCTTTTAGAATCATACCAGACTTTCTTCTCTCCGTAAAAAAAGACCCTGAAGCGCTCATTGCCGCAGGGTCTAAGCGATTTTCCTATTCTGTCAGCTTTCCACAATGGGGACACAGCGTTTTCTTATACTCTTTCGGCAGTTTTTTATGACAGTGTGCACAGGTCTTGATGTATTGCGGCTGATCAAACAGATCCTGGGATAAGCCGTACCCGCTTTTAAAGGTTTTCCTTGTCAGCCGGACGAGAAGACCGATCACGCCACCCGTCACCAGCAGTGCCCAAATCATCCCTTTATCCTTTCGCCTGTGTGAGAATTGCCTGGTAATCAAGACTCACAATCGGTTCATCGTTCAACAGCCTTTCTTTCAATCCTGACAGCAATGACTCCTCGGCTTCTGATAAATTGGTCAGATCCCATTTTTTATGGAAAACCGAGTAAAGGGTAAAATCCCTCAATGATAAAAATGAAGGAAGACGGGCAATCATTTTTTCATCAACTGAATTCTCTTCGAGGTATCCATTTAGAAAAGCTTTTAAAAACGTCTCTCCAAATTCGGATCTCTCCCGAAGATTCCCTTTTCCATGTTTCCACCATACAGAATAATAGAGGGGTATTGCTAAATCACTCATGAAGAAGAACTGCATGCTGTCATCAAAGTCAAACACGTGCATCTCTCCATCATGATAAAAAAAGTTGCCTGAGTGGATATCAGAATGGATGATACCGAAGATTTCCGGGGTCTCATCCAGCTTTTGCAGCTCCTTTTTGTTCTTTTCTGCTTTCTCAATAATCACAGCGTCTTCTTGAGTAAGGTACTTTGAATAGCTGAGTATATCATCTTCGTCCCAGCGTTCCCTCTGGTATTCCCCAGCTTTATATTCTTTCGTGAGCCTGTGCATTTTCCCGGTTACCCTACCCCATTCTTTAAACAGGGCTTCATCAAACAGGGGATCATTGACCCTCACCGGTTTTCCGGGTGCTTTATCAAATAAACATACATAAAAGCAGGTATCGCCTGCTTCCAGCTTTTCTACTAATCTTCCTTCACGTGAACGATTGGCAAGTGAGACATTCACACCGTTTTCATGCAGATAATTCACCCATCTCAGTTCAGCTTCAACATCGATGCCTGACCGGTGTGAACTGTGAGTCAATCTTAATATGTAAGGCGTATCTCCTTTATGCACCTCATATACATAGTTTTCAAAGTCTCCAAGCTTCTTTGCCCTGGAAGCTTCGCATCCGAATTTCCCGGCCGCTTTTTCCAGGAGTTCCACACTGAATAATTCTTCTATCCATTTTTCCATCTTTATTCTCCTTACACGTGATTATTCCTTCAGCAATGCAACCCGGTACGGGTATAACTCGCCTGTCATGATTCCATTTTTCACAGCCGGATCTTCCTTCATAAATTCTTCGGCCTCTTCTTCATTTTCCGCTTCAAACACAACAATACCAAAGGCATGTTCTTCCTCATTCAATGTTCTGCCGGCTAAGATGACTGTACCTTGGTCTCTGAACTTCTTTAGTCTTTCGAAATGTGCCGTTACGAAATTTTCATCTTCAGCAGTCCAATTTTCTTGTTTAAATAAGCGCGGAATCAGCTTTAATACATAGATATATTCCATGAAACCCCTCTTTATTTTTATTTTTTTACATTGCTATAATTCGACTTCCATGTTCCAATCTCCTTTTATTCTTACTTTTGGAAAACCCGGCTGGTGGAGTACAAATAAAAAAACCAACCCCTTGGGCTGGCCGATTAATCATTGATACTTTGAAATGTAATTCCTTTTTGTTTCATTAAATATTGAAGAGCCGTCCTGAATGAAAGGAAGCTTTTCACTTCCAGGATCTGCTGCACACCGGAATTCACTATGATCTGCGTAAGGGACGGGTTGAACCCGACAAAAATGACTTCTATACCCATCAGGGAAATGGCTCTTGCCATATTTTCGATATATGTGCCGAACACTTCCAATTCACAGATCTCTTTTTCTGTAATGGCAGAGAAGTCTATGATGATCGTATTGATCTCCTCCTGGTAAGAGACGTTCAGGATCCTTGTGATGATCATCTCGAAACGCTCTGGTAAAAGGCGGCCGGTAATCGGGACAAGAATGGTTTCAGGGACGATGGATGGTATGATGGGAGCTGAGATATCCTTGATTAATTCCTCAGATTCTTCCAGTCGTTTTTTCAGTCTGGCGATTTCATCTTTTAGCTCATGGATTTGCGTTGATTCGTTTATCATTCTAAACCTCACCATATCTATATATTTTAGGCCCGTTTAAAACATCACCCTTAAAAGAGCCATATTAAACTAGAAATAATACTCCTATCCCCATTTTAGCATCAAACCTTTGCAAAAGAGTACTGTTTTTTTACAGGTAACGGAACATCATCCTCAAAAAGCTAAAAACCAGCCTTTCCGGCTGGTTTTTATCACGCGTATGCTTTTTCTTCTTCTTTCTTGAAGAAGCTTCTCATGGCATGGAATACATCGGCTTTTTGCTTGAGGATATAATAACGGAAGTCTTCATTCTTGATGTTTTTGTAAGCGGACATGAGGGTTGAGTGACGGTTATACTGATTAACTTCACCATATCCAAACATGCTGGATACCTTCATTAACTCTTCAACAAGCTTGACGCAGCGTACATTGTCAGAAGTTAAATTGTCTCCATCCGAGAAATGGAAAGGATAAATGTTGTAACGTGATGGGTTGTATTTCTCATCAACAAGTTCCAGCGCTTTTCTGTAGGCTGATGAACAAATCGTCCCGCCGCTTTCTCCTTTTGAGAAGAAATGTTCTTCCGAGACGACCTTCGCTTCAGTATGGTGAGCAATGAACTCAATTTCTACGGTCTCATATTTCGTCCTTAAGAACCGCGTCATCCAGAAAAAGAAACTTCTGGCCATATACTTTTCCCAAACGCCCATACTTCCGCTTGTATCCATCATCGCTAAAACGACTGCTTTGGATTCAGGCTTCAATACTTCATTCCACGTTCTGAATTTCAAATCTTCGGTTATAATCGGATGAAAACTCGGGGCACCTTTCATGGCATTCCTCTTAAATGCAGACATCATCGTTTTCTTCTTATCAATATTCCCCATAAGTCCCGTTTTACGAATATCATTGAATTCAATATGTTCCACGGTCTGGACATCCTGCTCTTTCCTTTTCAGGTTCGGAAGTTCCAACTGACTGAATAGCGCATCCTCAATTTCCATAAGGGACACTTCTGCTTCATAATAGTCTTCTCCTGCTTTATCTCCTGCTCCCTGCCCTTTCCCGGGACCTTTTTGCTGTTGGGAACCATCTCTGGCAATTACATCTCCAACTTGACTGTCGCCGTCTCCCTGTCCTGCATGTTTGTTTTTATCGTAGTTGTAACGTATTTTATACTCATCTAACGAACGGATCGGAATTTTGACGACATCACGGCCATTGGACATAATGATGTTTTCTTCAGTGATCAGATCAGGTAAATTATTTCTTATTGCATCCTGTACTTTCTCTTGATGTCTTTGCTGATCATCGTGACCTTTGCGGTGGAGGGCCCAATCTTCCTTGGAAATGACAAACTGATGATTATCCATTTGGCTCAAACTTTTTCCCTCCTTAAAAAATTTTTTCACACTTTTTCTTTACGGTGCATACACTATGTTGACTGCCTAATCTACTGACAATTTCCCCTTTAAAAAGGATGAATCGGGGATTACTCTATCCTATGCAGAAGTATCGATAAATTTACAAATAATTTCGACAATTAAAGGTTCTTTTTGAAATTGGACGAGCCTGTTTTTTATGGAAATGAATAGCTTGATATATTTATAAATCTTCCCTCCATATGTAAGTTGAGAAAATAGATTCAATGACTACTTTATTCGTAAGTCTCCTATTATATTCGGCTGAGCACGCCTCTATGCGGATACATAAAAAATAACCAGGTGTTTTCCCCTGGTCAGTTCATCTTAATCCTCTTCGTATTGAGCCGGATCTTGTATTCGGTTATTGCTCTTCAATTCTCCGCTGGAACGCAATTTCTCCATTTGCTTTCCCAACTTGATCAGTTCCTCCATATTGGAGGCCATGGTTCCGTTAAAAGGTACCGGTTCTTCATGAGGCTGAGGTTTTGAAGGCATGCCCTTCACCTGCTTTCCTATGAGAGATGGTCCCGGCTCTATCTATCTACATTGTATTTTATTCTGATTTTTCTGTCAATATTTCCGCTATTTATCTTTTTCTTTATATTGAACAGGATCTGGTTGTTTGTCGTCTTCTTTCAATTCCTCGTTCGTACGGAGCCTGTCCATCTGCTTTCCGAGCTGCTCCATCTCTTCCATGTCATGGGCCATGGATCCGTTGTCCGGTTCATAGTTTTTATCGAGTTCCTGTTTTTTGTCCACTTCTTGTTTTTTGGTCATTGTGTATCACCTCTTATCTTACATTTCCCTTCTCCTTTAGATAATAAACAATCCCCTTCTTAAACTCCGCTAATGATTTCCGTGCAAGACTACGCTTTCCGCGGGTAGCCCGTGAGCCTCCTCGGCAAGCCTGCGGGGTCTCACATAAGCTACTCTTCCCGCAGGAGTCTTCGTCTTGCACTCCAATCAACCGCTGGAAAGAGCTGAAACTTAATTGTACATACTAACAAAACTAAAAACCCGAACTAATTTGCATTTTAAGAGGCAAATTAGTTCGGGTTTACTTAGACTAAAACCTTTATGTCCTAGTCTTGTTCTTTGCATCGAGTTGTTATCTGTTCAGCAGGCTTCCGACGTAGCGGAGCAGTTCGTTGGCTGATGTTGAGTTGTAGCCGTGCTCGTCGATGAGGCGGGCGACGACTTCGTTGACTTTTTTGAGCTGCTGTTCATCCGGCGTCTTGGTGGATGTGGTGATCTTGACGACATCCTTCAGGTCGGCAAACAGCTTTTTCTGGATTGCTTCACGGAGGCGGTCGTGTGAATTATAGTCGAACCGCTTTCCTTTGCGCGCATAGGCCGAGATGCGGATCAAGATCTCTTCACGGAACGCTTTTTTCGCATTTTCAGAAATGCCGATTTGCTCCTCGATCGACCTCATAAGCTTTTCATCCGGATTGATTTCTTCACCGGTCAGTGGATCATGAAGCTTCGCTTTGTTGCAGTAAGCCTCGACATTATCCAGGTAATTGTCCATAAGCGTTTTAGCTGATTCTTCATATGAATACACAAATGCTTTCTGAACTTCTTTCTTCGCAATGTCATCGTATTCTTTTCTGGCAAGCGAAATGAAATTCAGATATCTTTCCCTAAGCTCATTTGTTATGGATGGATGCTGATCCAAACCTTCCTTAAGGGCCCTCAGGACATCAAGCGCGTTAATGGTCGGTATCTCTTTACGAATGATCGTAGATGAAATCCGATTGATCACATAACGCGGATCGATTCCGCTCATTCCCTCATCCTGGTATTCTTTCTTCATTTCATCGACATCTGCGGAGTTGAAGCCCTCCACACTTTCCCCGTCGTACAGCCGCATTTTCTTGATCAGGTCAATGTCGCCGCGCTTCGGTTCTTTCAACCGGGTCAAGATGGTGAACATCGCTGCGACGCGCATCGTATGCGGCGCAACGTGGACGTTCGAGACGTCACTTTCCCCGATCATCTTTTCATAAATCTTCTCTTCCTGGGTCACTTTCAGATTATATGGAACCGGCATTACGATGATACGCGAGTGCAATGCCTCGTTTTTCTTATTAGAAATGAATGACCGGTACTCTGTTTCATTGGTATGCGCCACGATCAGCTCATCCGCAGAAATCAGTGCAAATCGTCCCGCTTTAAAATTCCCTTCCTGAGTGAGGGATAATAAGTGCCATAAGAATTTCTCGTCACACTTCAGCATTTCCTGGAACTCCATCAGCCCGCGGTTTGCTTTATTCAGCTCACCATCAAAACGGTAGGCACGCGGATCTGATTCGGAACCGTATTCAGCGATCGTCGAGAAGTCGATGCTTCCCGTCAAATCGGCAATATCCTGGGACTTCGGATCGGATGGGCTGAACGTACCGATTCCGACACGTTTGTCTTCCGAGAAGAAGACCCTCTCTACCTGGACATCCTCGATCCTTCCCTGATACTCCTGTTCAAGCCTCATTGTATTCAGCGGTGAAAGATTCCCTTCGATACGGATGCCGTATTCCTTATGGAAATCCTCACGTAAATGCTGAGGGATCAAATGAAGCGGATCTTCATGCATCGGACATCCCTTTATGGCAAAAATAGCTCCCCTGTCTGTCCGGGAATACTGTTCCAAACCGCGTTTCAGCATGGATACAAGCGTCGATTTACCTCCACTGACCGGCCCCATCAACAACAGAATCCTCTTTCTGACATCCAGCCGTTTCGCAGCAGGATGAAAATATTCTTCTACAAGTCTTTCCAGCGCCTCTTCTAAGCCAAATAACTGATTGCTGAAGAATTTATATCGTCGTTTCCCATCTACTTCTTCGACTCCAGCATCCTTGATCATATTGTAGACTCTAGAGTGAGCTGATTGACCAATCCAAGGCTTTTCCTTCAACAATTCCAGGTACTGAGCAAACGTCCCTTCCCATTTCAGTTTCACTTCTTCTTCGCGGTAATGTTCAACTTTTTTTAAAATATCCATATGGACCTCCCCCTGTCGCTTAATGAGAGACGATTAATATACTGTATGCGCTTGTTCACTCTAAAATGTTAAGAAGTTCTGATTAATCTCCCTTTTGAAGTTAATGAATTTGTAACAAAAATATTCCACTTTCATTCACAACTTTGAAAAAATAGGCTATACTAAAGACAGACTGTGGAATATGAAACTGGAGGTTTACCAATTATGGGTACAATCATTATTTTAGGTGTGACTGCGGCATTCCTTACAGCAATCTTCACTGCTGGATATAACGACAAGCCAGGTTCAAACTAAGTTACAAAAAACCCCGGGAAAGCTCACGCTTTCCCGGGGTTTTTTGATCGAAACACTCAATTATGGGCAAACAGTCGCTTAAACAAGTAGAGAACCAGTAGATAAAGACGTTTACTTTTAAAAGTTGTTTATTTTCAGCCTCGACGTATTTGTTTTCAACTTCATGGAACTTATTTTCAACTTTCCCTGTTTTGTTTCCAACTTCACAAACGGTCTGCAATTAGATCACAGATTATCGCTTATCAAACCCGCGCCTCTGGACGAATTCCTTCATATACATTCTCTTCTTCCCTGACAGCATCTTCGCCATCTGACCGGTCCATCGGTCGGATCGTTTGCCGCCGGTGCGCTCATGATAATAGGAAGAAATCGTTTCATCATAACGGTCGAGTTCAGCTCTCATTCCTGCTTCATCAGCATTATACCCATCTTCATGATAGACGGCCCCCATCGGGAGGCGCGGCTTGACGCTTGAATCCCCCGCCGGATATCCTACTGCCAGTCCGAATAGCGGAATCACACGATCTGGAAGCTCCAGCACTTCACTCACTGCTTCCAAATCGTTGCGGATGCCCCCAATATAGCAGATGCCCATCCCCATTGATTCGGCTGCAATCGAAGCGTTCTGGGCGGCAAGTGAGGCATCGATCAGTGCCACCATGAATTTCTCTGTACTTTCCAATGAGTGGATCACATCAGAATTTTCCCATCTTCCGATATTCTCATGCCTGTACAAGTCCGCACAGAACACGAAGAAGTGGCCATTCTCCTCTACATAGCTCTGATTGCCTGCAATCTCGGCCAGTTTTTTCTTTTTAACGGGATCCTTCACACCGATGATGGTGTATGCCTGAATATAGCTCGACGTACTTGCTGCCTGTGCGCTTTGGACGATGGTCCGTATCTGCTCGTCGGACAGCGCCTCATTTTTAAACTGACGGACCGAACGATGATTTAAGATGGTCTCAATTGTCTGGTTCATTATGTACTCCTCCTAACTTCATTACCTATAGTATAAGCCAATTAAAAAAAGGAATGAAAATCATTTGATTCTCATTCCTCCCTTATCATTTCGGCAATTCCCTATGAAGACCCGGATAATCACGCTGCCTTAAGGCTTCATAAATCAGGATGGCAGCCGTATTTGAGAGGTTCAGTGAACGGACATTTTCATTCATTGGAATCCTCAGGGCACGATCCAGGTTATTTTGGATCACGTCATCCGGCAGTCCCGTCGTTTCCCTTCCGAAGATGAAGTAATAGTCCTTATCTTCGACACTGTAATCAAAATTCGAGTGCGGGATCTTTCCATATTTGGTCAGGTAGAAGAACTCGCCGCCTTCATTCTTCTCAAAAAATTCATCAAGCGAATCATAGTAAACGATATTTACATATTGCCAATAATCGAGCCCTGCCCGCTTCAACATTTTATCATCTGTTGAAAACCCAAGTGGACGGATCAAATGCAGCGTCGTATCGGTGGCTGCACACGTCCTTGCGATATTTCCCGTATTTGCCGGGATCTCTGGTTGATATAGTACGACATGTACTCCCATGTATGTCACCTCATTCATAAAACTCTATGTGACATTATACCATTTATCAGCGGGAGGACAACACTTAACGATCATCCACTATCGTGTAAAACTTATATTTGATGTTTGGTGTGTACGCTGTGGAATCTTCATACTTCCAATACCTCATCCTGCTGTTGAAGGTATGAGCATTGACAAGAGGCATGCCGTCAGCATCACGGCCTGTGACGATCGTCGTATGATCGAAGCGCCCGTCTCCTTCGAAATCATAGCAGATGACGTCACCCAGCTTCAGTTTATGCGGACCCTCTGCCTCCCTGGCCCTCAGTCCGATTGTGGACTGGGGCAGATGCAGCCGCATCGAATTTGCCACCGTCCAGCTATAGCTCCACCTGTTGTTCCTCATCCACCACCCTTTTCCCTGCGAAGGGTATCCCCTCATCGGTGCATCACCGGCATGCAGGCACTGAGAAATATAATTCGTACAGTCATTCTCGAACTTCCGGTAAGCGGGATTGTACGTATTCCACCATTTCTCTGCATATTGAACAGCCTTTAGCCGATTGTACTGATATGTGACCCTTTCACCGTCCTCGTCCGTGAGGGAATTTTCTTCAGTGGTAACTGCCTGATCAACCGCTGCTGTCTCTTCTTCATCACTGTAAATCCGTCCGTCATAATACACCGCCCGCCGATTTTCCACTTCTTCTTCCAAATAAATGAACGATCCTTGTTTCACTAAATATTTATAATGAACATCATACAGGACTGTCTGGGTTTCATCGGGTTGTGTGGATACCTCTTTTACTTTACCTTCCGCTTCCACTTTGACGATTTCCGCATGCCTGTTTTCGCACGATTCTTTCTTCCGCTTTACTTTATCATGCTGAAAATGGGACAGTCCCCTCGTTGTATATTCACTGATAACATCGTTGATCGTATCCATCAGCAATTTTCTGATCATCGTCTTCCCTCCTCTTTTCATTTCTATGAGGGAAACGCCTTTTTCACAACAAAAAAGGATAAATCCAACCTTCCATTGGATTTATCCTTTTCCCGCATCAGGTGCAAGCATCCGCATGCCCTTTTCAATTTCAGCCAAGACCTCGTCATCTGTTTCAACCGACTGATTTGCCAGTAATGCTTTTTCCGCTTCGGCTCCACCGATTTTCCCGAGAGCCCACGCAGCGGTGCCGCGCATGACCGGTCGAACATCGTTTTTCATCACATTTATCAAATCTTCAACAGCAGTCTCGTCTTTGTAATGAGCAAGCGCAAGGATGGCATTCCGCTGAATCGGCTTCTTTCCTCTCCATGAACCGGAAACGTGACCGTACTTTTCCTTGAATTCACGGTTGCTGATCGTGAGCAGCGGTTTTAACAAAGGCTTCGCAATTTCCGGATCCGGCTCCATTTCTTGATGGAAATGAAAGTCCTTCCCTTTATTTTCGGGACAGACGGTCTGGCAGGTATCACAGCCGTACAGCCGGTTTCCAAGCTTCACCCGGTATTCATCGGCAAGGAAACCTTTTGTCTGCGTTAAAAAAGCGATGCATTTCTGTGCATCCAGCTGTCCGCCTTCGATCAAAGCCCCTGTCGGACAGACATCCACACATTTATTGCATGTCCCGCACTGATCCTCCATCGGTTCATCCGGTTCAAAAGGAAGATTCGTCACCATTTCCCCAAGATACACATAGGAACCGAATTCAGGGGTGATGATAGAACAATTCTTTCCGCTCCATCCGATCCCCGCACGTTCGGCAACAGCACGGTCCACAAGTTCTCCTGTATCGACCATCGACTTAAAGCGGGCCTCCGGAATGCGTGAAACGATATAATCTTCCAATTTAGCAAGACGGTCCCGCAGCACATGATGGTAATCAGCACCCCATGAAGCCCTGCAGAAAATGCCTCGCCGTTCTCCGCGCTTGCTTTGAGGGGCATCCTTCATCCTGGAAGGATAGGCAAGGGCAATGGCGATGATCGATTTGGGTCCGTCGAATATAAGGGATGGATCGACCCGTTTCTCGATATCCTTTTCTTCAAAGCCTGATTGATAACCAAGCATCTCCTGCCGGATCAGCCTGTTTTTCATTTCAGAAAAGGTATTGGCAGTAGTGAATCCAATTTTATCTATACCGATTTCCTTGCTGTATTCTATGATATCCTGCTTCAGTTGATCAAAATCCATTGCAATTGCCTCCTTTCCTTATATATAAATGTATTGAATTCTTATAAATGATTACAGCCGATTATTATGATAAACTATTTCAAACGAAATGTGGAGGAAAAATAATGGAAATCACCATACATTCATCAATTACTTCAGCTGTACCCGGTTTCAAAGCCGGGGTCATTCATTACCATGATATCGAAGTCGGCGATTCTCCTCAAATGCTGAAGGGAAGGCTTCAGTTATTTCAAGAATCCATTTTCTTCGAACTTCAGGATAAGAACGTTACTGACATTGAGGGTGTAGCTGAATGGCGGGACGCATTCAAAATGACGGGAAAAGATCCGAACCGCTACCGCCACTCTGCTGAAGCCCTTTACCGGCGGGTAAAAAAGCAAAACTATCTTTCGACAATCAACTCGGCCATCGATCTGAATAACTTTTTCTCTTTACAGTATGAAGTACCGATCGGGATCTATGATCTGGATAAGCTCAAGGGAGGTTCGATTGTGTTAAGAGTCGGGCAGTCCGGAGAAACCTATACTGGACTGAACGGGCGGGAAAATTCATTGGAGAACCTGATCATTGCTGAAGATGAGTCCGGACCATTCGGCAGTCCGTTCGTTGACTCGAATCGTGCACCCGTTGGGGATGAGACTAGAAATGCAGTACAAATCATTTTCTTGAAGCCTTCCCTCCCTGTAGAAGAAGGCGGGAAACTGACGAAATCGCTGATGGATATGTTCGTCGGCATTCATGGCGGCGAAGGTACTTATGAAGTGGTTGGGGGATAGCCCTGTTTTTTGCAAAAAGATGAAGATGATTAACCCGGATCCCATTCGAATGATGGGTTTCGGGTTATTTTTTATGGGATTGGTTGTTTTTACGCTGCTGGAGTCACCATCTAGATATGTGCCGTAGAGGTAGGGGCTTTTATACTGACCAATACCACATAGAAGTGGGGATTGGAGGCTGATTAGACCGTGATTCTTTTAATTTGCAGAGTTAGAGGCGTTTATGTAGGTCAAATTCACGTATATTAGAGTGTACGGCGCTGATCAAAACGTGAATTCTTTTAATTTGACTATTTCGGGGCTTTTATAATGGACAAATTCACATATATTCGAGCGTACGTCGCTGATTAAATCATGAATCTTTTAGTTTGACCCATTAATCTTCGAAAAAAGCCATTTATTCTTTCGGTTTTGGGCAATAATCTTCGAAAAAGCACCAATAATCTTTGAAAAATTGAATTAATTCCGTCACTTACCAAATGATGGTAAAACCAACAAAGAACTGTCCGTCCCTTCATTCCAGTCTCCCGATCACAGCACAAAAAAAGGCCCCCAACCTAAAGCCGGGGACCCCATCCTCCTACACCCACCACATATCCGCGGGCTGCTCTTCAATCAAGATCGATTTCAGATTTTTGACCGCACGTCCGAAACCTTCTTCGATCGACATGATCGGATCTTCATGCTCGATGCTCACTACGTAATCATATCCGAATGTACGCAGGGCACTCATCATACCGGACCATTCCTGAAGGCTGTGGCCGCAGCCAACCGAACGGAACGACCACGCACGGGTCTGGACGCTTCCGTACGGCTGCATATCCGTGAGGCCGTACATGTTGACGTTGTCCTGATCGATATACGTGTCTTTTGCATGGAAATGGTGGATTGCATTCTCTTTTCCAAGAATCTTGATTGCGGCAACCGGATCGATCCCCTGCCACCAGAGGTGACTTGGATCCAGGTTTGCACCGATCGCGTCGCATGTTTCTTCACGGAGCCTCAGCAATGTGTAAGGAGTGTGGACCAGAAATCCGCCGTGAAGCTCCAGGCCGATCTTCACACCATTCTTCTCAGCAAGCTGCCCCATCTTCTTCCAATAAGGAATCAACTTTTCTTCCCATTGCCATTTCAGGATGTCTCCGTATTCATTCGGCCATGGGGACACCGGCCAGTTCGGATGTTTTGCGCCCTCATGATCACCGGCTGTTCCCGAAAAGCAGTTTACGACAGGGACATTCATCAACCCGGCAAGTTTGATGGTTTTCTCAAGAGCCGCATGTGATTCTTCTGCAAAGTCAGAATCCGGTGAGATTGGGTTGCCATGACAGCTGAACGCACTGATTTCAAGACCGCGGGAAGTGATTTTCTCCAAATATCCACTGCGCTTTTCTTCACTTTCCAAAAGTTCATCAAGGTCACAATGGGCATTTCCCGGGTAGCCGCCCGTTCCGATTTCGACCGCATGCAAGCCTGCATCTTTTACATAATCGAGCATTTCATCGAGATTCTTCTGCGAGAATAATACCGTAAATACACCTAGTTTCATCTGTGTTTCCTCCTATTTCAAAGTGATGCTTTTTCGAGTCTCACTGCTTTTATAAATCGCATCGACGATTTCAGAAACGGCCATCGCCTCTTCCGGTTTTACGATCAGCTCTTCGAGTCCGAGACAGCTGTTGATGAAGTTCTCTGCTTGAGGGAGACTCGGGTCGTCTTCACCGGGAATCCAATCTGCTCCGCTGTTCAAGAGCATTCCGTGTTTCATTTGATTGATGTGCAGCGGAAACAGATCGACACCGCCCGTTTCCCCCGAGATGCTCAAGCTTTCTTCATCGCTTTTCACATTGGCTGACCAGGAAGTCTCAAAGAGCATCGATGCACCGTTATCGAACTTGATATAAGCCGTCACATGATCATCCACTTCAAAGTTCTCACGGTCGAAGTCCCCCCATTGATTGACCTCTCCCGGAATCCTGCTGAGTTTGTTATAGGCTGTCCCGGTCACCTCGACGGGTCTTGGATTTCCGAGAAGCCATAGTGAAAGGTCGAGGAAGTGGCAGCCGTAATCGATCAGGCTCCCGCCTCCCTGCAGCTCCTTGTTCGTAAAGACGCCCCAGCCCGGCACTTTACGGCGGCGGATCGCCCTCGCCCTTGCAACGATCGGTTCACCGATTTCATTGGCAGTGATAAAACGCTTTGCGGCACGCGAATCCTTCATGAATCGGTAGTGATAGGCAATCGCCAGCACTTTCCCCGATTCCTCCGCTGCATCGATCATAGCCCGACATTCATCCGGCGTCATTGCCATCGGTTTTTCACAAAAGACATGCAGACCCGCTTTGAGTGCGGCTATTGTAATTTCCGCATGGAACTTATTCGGGGTGCAGATCGTGACGGCATCCACGTGCGAGAACATATCCCGGTAATCATTGTACACCCCGTCAATATTGAACTTTTCAGCAGCTGCTTCTGCAGTCGATCTGTTAATATCACTGACCGCTTCGACCGAAACGGAGTCTGCCAGTTTTTTATATGCAGGGATATGGCGGCTCTGCGCAATCCCGCCAACCCCGATGATTCCCATTCGAAGTTTTGACATGCTGTCATTCACCCCAAGTTCTATAATTTTACGATTGTTTTTGATTCGTTCGATTTCAGTGCACCAAGTACTACCTGCAGGGACTTCATTCCTTCGCTGCCGCTGACAGGCGGTTCCTTATCCTCCAATACAGATGCGGTGAATTGATCGATGACATGCGAGTTCGACTGGCCGCCGTCTTCATTCGTCTGGATTCCGCCAAGTTCAAATCTGACCACTTCGCCGGTAGCGTATTGAGCAACCAATGAGTGCACCGGGTCATCCTCTAAACGCAGGATTGCCTTCTCTCCATAGATGATCGTGGAGTTGTCTTCTTTGGACACGTAGGACCAGCTGGCAGCAAGTGTGCCGATCGTTCCGCTTTCCGTCTTCAGTACGCAGACGGCCGTATCATCGACATCGGCATTTTCCTTTGCACTTGTCTCGACGAACGCTCCGACTTCCACGAACTCTTCACCGAGTATGTAACGAAGCAGGTCGGTCTTATGGACACCGAGATCCCCCATCGCCCCGATGAATGCCTCATCTTTCTTAAAGAACCAGCTGTCTTTGCCATCGGCACTCCAGCCTTCGGGACCTCCGTGGCCAAATGCAGACCGGAAGCTGTAAATCTTGCCGGCTTCGCCTTTTTCGATCAGCTCTTTCGCTTTTTGATGCGAAGGTACAAACCTCTGATTATGTGCGATCATCAGCTTCTTGCCATTTTTTTCGGCAGCCGCTATCATACTCTCGGCCTCTTCAGATGAAGTCGCCATCGGTTTTTCACATAGTACATGCTTGCCTGCGTTCAGTGCGGCAATCGAAATTGGTGCGTGTAAATAATTCGGCGTGCATACACTGACCGCTTCGACTTCATGATTGGAGAGCAGTTCTTTATAACTTGTGTAAGCTTCTGCCCCGTATTTCTCCGCAGCCTTCTTAGCCCGTTCCTCTACAATGTCACATACCGCCACGATTTCCACGTCCCTGTTCCCCGCATATTCAGGCAGATGACGATGCTGCGCGATACTTCCGCATCCGATGACACCAACTTTTAATGTACTCATGTTTTTATCCTCCTTTTAGTTAGATCCTTTGATTTCTTCCAGCGGCTTTGCATTCCCGTAGAGGGGTCTGCTGCGTTCCACCGGCTTTGCCCAACGTACGGCATTGATGATCACGTGTTGTACTTCTTTATTGTAGTAAGTCGGGTATGTTTCATGTCCTGGCCGGAAGTAAAAGATCTTCCCGTTCCCGCGCTGATACGTGCATCCGCTGCGGAACACTTCCCCGCCTTCGAACCAGCTCACCATCACCAGTTGATCGGGTGCCGGGATGTCAAAATGCTCCCCGTACATTTCTTCTTTTTCCAGCTCGATGTATTCCCCAAGTCCTGCCGTGATCGGATGACTCGGGTCGACGATCCAGATCCGTTCTTTTTCATCGGCTTCTCTCCATTTCAGATCGCATGATGTCCCCATCAGCTCCTTGAAAATCTTTGAGAAATGGCCGGAGTGGAGTACAATCAGCCCCATCCCGTCAAGGACGCGCTGCTTCACCTTTCCCACCACGTCATCCGACACTTCATCATGGGCGATATGCCCCCACCATAGAAGCACATCGGTTGAATCGAGAACCTCATCTGTCAGCCCGTGCTGTTCATCATCAAGCACAGCTGTCCTGACGTTGAAGGATTCTTCACCCAGGAATGAAGCAATGGCTCCGTGGATTCCTTCCGGGTACACACTGCGTACCTTTTCGCTTTTCTGTTCGTGGCGGTTCTCATTCCATACTGTCACGTTTATCATGTTTAGACCTCCATCAGTTATAGTTTAATAAGGAACGCCTGAATTCATTGGGCGTAGCCCCGACCTGCTTTTTAAATACCTTGCTGAAGTACTTCTCATTTCCGTATCCAACCCCATAGGCAACTTCATAGATTTTGAGATAGGGATTTTCAAGAAGCTTCTTCGCTTTTTCCAAACGGATATTCATTAAATAATCCGTTATGGTCAGATTGTATTCCTGTTTGAATTTCCTTGAGATGTATTCTCTGCTCAAGAAGAATGTATCGGCTATTTCCTGAAGGGTTACATCTTCCTGGTAGTGCTGCTGCAGATACTCTTCTATTCTCTGCATACTGTTTTTCTCTTTCTGATATTTCTTCGACTTCAGAGTTTCGATCAACTCCATGAATTCTTTTGTTTTTTCGTTTTTGAACTTATGAAAGGAAAATGCTCCATCTTCACTCCAGTAATCCACTCCCCTGTAAAAAGAAGACCGGCTCTCAATCTCATATTCTTTCAGCCAATTGGTACGGAGCAGTTCAAATTGATTTTCCCAAAGCTGAATCTGTTCCATAGATACAGTGTGCAGGCTTTCCAGGGTTTGAAAGATTTGCTGCAGCAAATCTTTAATTCCGTCAGGGCTTCCTGTTCGGATTGCCCACTTCAAATCACCTGAATAATCCAGCAGGTGCAAAAGGGGCTTTGGTTTATTGCACGATGTGATGATTTTATCCCGCTTCCTTAAATCATCCTGCATACACACTTTCAGAGCAGACTCATAGGCTTCCTGCATGCTCAGTGATTTTTCACCCAGCGAAATCGTTATGCAGATTTTACTGAACTGATAAATCAGTGTATAAAGTTCTTCTAGTAAAAAAGTCAGATTTTGATCATTCCAAACCAGCACGGCCAGCTCTTCGTCTTTATGGATGTTTCTGAAACATACCCCGTCATTCTGTTTGCTGAGAAGTTCATTGCATATATTCGTCAGCGTGAAAAAAGCAAGATCTCTGTCTCCTTGGAAGGATTTCAAGACAACCGGCCTGATCGGGATAAGGGAAATCCTTTTTTCCATTTTGCCGAATCGAATACCGAACTCCGCTTCTATCTTTTCACCGGCTGCTCCGGCATCCCCTTCCGCCCGGCACAGATTTGAAAACAGGCGGTCCCAATAAAGAGGCTTCACTTCATTCATTACTTTGTTTTCTTCCACCAGATATTTTCTGGTACGCGCCTGCTCTTTCCATTCATGAACCGCTTTTTCCAATGTGTCATTCAACACATCAGGCTCAATGGGTTTGAGTAAATAATCAAAGCTTTTATAGTAGATTGCATTTCTCATATACTCAAAGTCATCGTACCCGCTGACCACAATCGTCTTGCAATGGATATTGGAGGAATGAAGCCATTTCAAAAGACTGATCCCATCAAGCTTCGGCATCCTCATATCGGTGAAAATGATTTCAGGTTTGTGCTCCATGATCAATTTCTTCGCCTCTTCGCCATCCTCCGCTTCAAGGATGGTATGAATACCATGATGCTTCCACTGTGCCAATAGGAGTAATCCTTCACGGACATGCTTTTCGTCGTCAATGATGATTGCTTTCACCCTCATTCATCCTCCCTCTCAATGGGCAGCTCCATGGTCACCTTAAAGCCTCCCTCATCAGAGTTTTCAAGGTGTAATGCCGCCTGATCATCGTAATAAAGTTTCAAGCGCACATATACGTTCTTTAAGCCGATGTTTGTGGACTCCCCTATTTTATTCAATGCCGCCGCTTTAAAATGAGCATACACTTCCTCAAGCCGTTGGGTTGTCACGCCTATGCCGTTGTCCCTTACCGTGATGAGGAGGTGATCATCCACACTTCTGCAGTCGAGCTCGATCCGGCCTACACCATCCCGGATATCAAAGCCATGCTTGAAGTAATTCTCAATGATGGGCTGAAGGATCATCTTTGGTACTTGAGCCTCCCTCACCCCTTCTTCCACAGTTATCCTGTAGTCAAGATGATCCCCGAACCGCTCTTTTTGCAGGAGAAGGAATGCCTTTGTGTAATTGATTTCCTTATCAAGCGGGACCATATCCTCCTCCATGTTCATCCCATATCTCATGATTTTTGAGAGATAAGTGATGAGCGTGTATACCTGCGGGACTTTATTCTTTAATGCCACCGTGCCGATTGATTGCAGGGCATTGTATAAGAAGTGGGGGTTGATCTGGGACTGCAGCACTTTTAATTGATTATTCTTATTCTCGAGTTCCAGTTTATACTCCCTGTTGATCAAGGTATTGATCCGCTCGATCATCTGTTGAAACCTGAACCCCAGCAAACCGATTTCATCAGATCCGAATGCCGGCAGCCGGACATCCATATTCCCTTTTTCCACTTCCTGAATATTACGGAGCAGGACACGGATCGGCGAGGTTATCTTAAACGACACGAATAAAGTGGCAAGTACAACAAGCGTCAATCCCAGGATTCCAAATAAGATATTGATCTTGGCGACACTGAAGGCGCTTTCGTAAAGGTTCGCATAACTGACCCGCTTCGCAAGGATCCAGCCCCCTGCCGATAAGGGCAGCTGATCATACATGATGACCCCGTTGAAACCGTCTTCCTTCCATTCCATCGTTCCTTCACTTTTTTCTTCACCGACGATACGTTTAATCCATTTCTGATTATTCTGGTCATCGGTTACATCAAGATCGGAGCTGTAAATCATTTCTCCCCCGGGTGTGAGAAGATAGAATTCCTCCTTTTCGCCTGTATATAGATTCCTGCTCAAATTAATGATTTTGTCGGGAGAAATCTCAAGTGATATATAGGCAAGCACCTCGTCATCAGGAATATTCCTGAAGGCCCTGTGGATCGTCACGATATTTCTGGATCGCTTGATTTCATTCTCCTTTTGGGGAAAGTCCGGTTCGATGTACATATTATACGGACTCCGTTCAGCCCTTAAGAATGCTTCTTTATCTTCTTCATTTTTCTTACTGGAAAAAATGACGTTGGAACGTTTCGTAGCCTTGATGACCCGGTCTTCATCCCTAAAGGAGATTCTTACCCCATTGATGGTATCCCCCGTGTATAAAATCGTCTGTACAACATTCTTCACAATTCCGATTGTCAGATAGTCATCCCCTTGATCAGGGTTTCTCATGAAATTAATGAAATCGGGATTATTATAGAGGGATAGAGTCAGATCATCCAATTCATTGATATAACTCTCAAGGTTAACCTTCCCCTGATACAGCAGGTTTTTACTCTCCGCCACCACCTGCTCTTCAATTGAATTTTTCGTGTAGAGATATGTAATCACAATCGAGCTCCCAAAAGGGACAATGGTGATGATCAGAAGGAGAACAATCAGTTTATTCCTGATACTGGTCTTTATCATGGGGAAGAACCTCCACATTTCGCTTACCCCTAGTATAATACCTGCTTGTACATACATGAAGAGTTTTTTCAAAATAATGAAACTTTTCTAAATAGAACCTGGCTGTCATGAAAATTTTTGTTCTTAAACGAAAGAATAAACAGAAAGCATGCCTCTTAAAGACATGCTTCCGTTTATTCTGTTTTACTTCAAGTTATCCCAGGATTTCTGGAATCTCTCAAGTAAAGTATCGTAGTCGATCTTTCCTGCGGCATATTCCTGGATGGCAGCAGCAAATTCTTTGTTCGCCCCATCCGGCCATTTGAACCAAGTCCAAGGAATCGTCTTCTCATCTTTCGAGTACTCAAGGATCGACGTTCCAAGATCGCCCAGTCCTGCAGGCTCGATATTATCGAATGCCGGGATGAATGCGAACTCTTCCGTGATATAACGTTTTCCTGTTTCAGAAGAAACCATCCAGTTCAAGAATGTTTTTGCTTCTTCAAGGTGCTCTGAGTTTTTATTCAACACCCAGTTATTCGGTACACCTACAGGCAGGCTGTTTGCACTTTCATCATTGCTTATCGGAATTGGAAGGAAGCCCATGTTGATGTCTGGGTTGATCTCAGTGATCATATTTTCCGTCCAGTTACCCTGCTGAAGTATCGCTGTTTCACCAGAAGCGAAAAGAGTCACTTGCGTGTTGTAGTCAGTAGTCAATGGATTATCATTTGCATATTTAAGTTCAGTATCGAGCACTTCTTTAAATTGCTTGAACTTTTCATTGCCGACGATTTTTTCAGAACCATCGTATAATCCTGCAATGAATGCTTCAGGATCATCCTGCTGCGCGAAAGGAATGTTCAGTAAATGCTGCCCGATGACCCACCACTCGCCGTATCCTGCTGAGAATGGAGTGATTCCTGCTTTTTCAAGCTTCTTTGATGCGTCTTTCAATTCATCGATTGTCTTTGGAGCCTCTTTGATTCCTGCTTTCTCAAACAGATCCTTATTGTATACAAATCCGTATCCCTCAAGATTGACAGGCATACCATACAGTTTACCGTCTTCAGCCGTCATAGGAACCTTCCCGATAGGAAGGACATGTTCTACCCATGGCTCACCTGAAAGATCCGCCAACTTCTCCTGCCATAGCTCTAACTCTTTAAAACCGCCGTTGTTGAAAATATCCGGCTCTTCCCCTGAAGCAAACTTCGCTTTAAGCGCAGCACCGTAATCGGCACCGCCCCCGACTGTTTCAAGCTTCACTTTAATATTTGGATGTTCTGCTTCGAATTCCTTGATCATCTCTTGAAGCTGATCAGCAATTTCCACTTTGAATTGGAACAAATTAAGAGTGACTACATCATCACCTGACTTAGAGTCACTTCCGCCGCCCGATGAAGATTCTTTAGATGAACAACCCGCGATGATGCCGAAAACTAAAATCAATGAAGTCAATAATAAAAGAATGCGTTTCATACTGGCTTTACCCCCTTGATATAATGTTATTTTATATAAAGTCCTGAATGAATGACAGGACCTTTATATCTACTTAATCGATCCGGATGCAATCCCCTTGATGATATGTTTCTGTAGGAACAGGAAGAATACAATGATCGGCGCAATCCCCAGCACCAATGCCGCCAGTCCCATATCCCACTGTTTCGTATACTGCGCAAAGAAAGAACTCGCGGCGAGCGGGATCGTACGCAGCTCTGCATCCTGTAAAACCAGGAGCGGCAGCAGATAGTCATTCCAAATCCAAAGTGTGTTCAGAATGATGACTGTAACGGTGATCGGCTTAAGGAGTGGAAAGACAATTCTCCAAAAAACGCCAAACTGGCTGCATCCGTCAATCATTGCTGATTCTTCGATTTCAACAGGCACTGTTTTCACAAAACCATGGAATAGGAATAAAGATAATGGCACTCCAAAGCCAAAGTACATAATGATCAATCCCGGAATGCTGTTCGTCAGATTCAATGCCCCTCCAAGCTTCATAAGCGGAATCATCACCGTCTGGAAAGGGATGACCATCGCTGATACAAAAATCACAAATAAAATCTTACTGAACTTCCCCGGTGTACGAACCATCTTCCAGGCAGCCATCGAACTGATCACCACTAAGCCGATGTTGCTCGCAACGGTAATGATAAGTGAATTCCAGAACGCCCTTGGAAAGTTTATTATTTCCCACACCTTCGCATAATTCGAGAACATGAACTCTTCCGGCCAAGCGGCTGCATCAATGAGGATGGCAGCGAATGGCTTAACAGAATTGATGAAAACAAAGTAAAAAGGAATCAAGAAGATGAGACCGAGGACAATCCCGATTATCTCAAGTACAAACGTCTTCTTTGTATAACGATTGCCCATTAAGCCTCAACCTCCTTCTTCTTCGTCAGCATTACTTGGAATGTCGTAAAGATCGCTACAACAACAAAGAATAAAATGGACTTTGCCGTTCCAAGACCATACCGGTTATTCTGAAATGCTTCCTGATAGATATTGATCGCTACAGACTGAGTCGAATTAAATGGACCTCCGCCGGTTAACGAGATATTCAGATCAAAGATCTTGAATGCCATAGAAATGGTCAGGAAGAAGCAGATTGTGAATGCCGGAAGGATCAATGGGATAATAATCTTCGTCAGCAGTGTCCAGTTCGATGCCCCGTCCATCCTGGCAGCTTCCAGCAGGGAACTGTCCACCCCTTGCAAGGCGGCAACATAGATGACCATCATATACCCGCTGATCTGCCAGGCAAATACGATGACAATCCCCCAGAAAGCCGTTTTCTCGTCACCAAGCCACGGCATCTTGAAAAAGGCGAAATCCGTCATGTTCCCGACAGAAGCAAATCCTTTCACGAAGATGAACTGCCAAATGAATCCCAATAACAAGCCGCCGATGACATTCGGAATAAAAAATACTGTCCGCAGAATATTACGCGTCTTCAACGCCGCATTCAAAAGCAAAGCAAAACCAAATCCGATTAAGTTACTGATGATAACGGCGGCGAACATAAATTTCGTCGTGAACATAAATGAGTTGAAAAAGGTTTCATCATTCGTGAAAATCTGCTTATAGTTGTCGAGCCCCACCCACTCTACAACAGAGCTCACCCCATTCCAGGAAGTGAAAGAATAATAGACTCCCATTAGGAAAGGGAGAATCTGAATCACCAGGAAAAAGAGAAGTGCAGGTCCTACAAAGGCAGCGTATGTCAGCAGGCTTTTGTATTTGAACCTTTTCTTAGACACCGCCTTGATCTGGGCCTGGGTTTTTACAGGTCCAGTTTTAATTGTTGGTTCCACTCGCAACGCCACCCCTTCGTTATGTAATCGCTTTCTTAAAGTATAAAGGGGAGACCAGGCGAAGCAGGTCAACAAAATTGACAAAGAAGGTGCAATATTTTGACCACTTGGATTTTGGTTGGATAAAAAAATTAGAAGGATTGTGTAGATGGGGACTGATCAATTGATTGGCTATGCATGAGTTGAGGCGGTGTCATTTTTGAAGGTGGTTGTTTTTGCCGTAGACTGGGTATGGTTTATGTTTACCGGGACAAAAACTAACGATGTTTTATTAAAAGGTTTTAAAAAGGTCTGAATCAGTAACAATTGAGGGATAATATTCGATAGTTTGGATGTATCAGAGTGAACTTACACCCTGCAGTCAGACTGGATTTTCTTGGCACATAGAAAATTGGACCAGGTTCCTAATAATTGCGCAGGAATCTCATTTATTGCGCCTCTTTTTCAGTAATTGCGCAGAAATATCATTTTTTGCGCCACTTTCGGGATTATTGCGCTGTTTAGAATTATTATTAAAAGAAATAATGGCCAGCAAGTTGCTTGCTCCCTGAAATCACATCTCTTTCTTATAATCCCTTTAAGATTCACGGGAGTAACTTCTTTTCCAAATAATAATAAAAAAGACTTCCTCAGTAAGAGAAAGTCTTGTATATGTATGCTTGGAGCGGGTGATGGGAATCGAACCCACGACATCAGCTTGGAAGGCTGAGGTTTTACCATTAAACTACACCCGCTTATGGTACCGGTGGCCGGGGTCGAACCGGCACTCCGTGAGGAACACGATTTTGAGTCGTGCGCGTCTGCCTATTCCGCCACACCGGCATACATATATGGAGGCGCCAACCGGATTTGAACCGGTGATAAAGGTTTTGCAGACCTCTGCCTTACCACTTGGCTATGGCGCCTTATCTTTGGAGCGGAAGACGGGATTCGAACCCGCGACCCCCACCTTGGCAAGGTGGTGTTCTACCACTGAACTACTTCCGCAAAAACTGGGCTAGCTGGATTCGAACCAACGCATGTCGCAGTCAAAGTGCGATGCCTTACCGCTTGGCTATAGCCCAATAATAGTATATGTCACATTCATAAAAATGTGAAAAGTTGGGGCGACTGATGGGAATCGAACCCACGAATGCCGGAACCACAATCCGGTGCGTTAACCACTTCGCCACAATCGCCGTGTTGTTTGGCAGGGGCAGTAGGAATCGAACCCACACCAAAGGTTTTGGAGACCTTCGTTCTACCGTTAAACTATGCCCCTGTAATGGTGGAGGGGGGCAGATTCGAACTGCCGAACCCGAAGGAGCGGATTTACAGTCCGCCGCGTTTAGCCACTTCGCTACCCCTCCACAATGAGAGAAAATGGTGCCGGCAAGAGGACTTGAACCCCCAACCTACTGATTACAAGTCAGTTGCTCTACCAGTTGAGCTACACCGGCACATTTTTTACACCAATATGCTTCGTAAAAAACATGGTGGCTCAGGACGGAATCGAACCGCCGACACATGGATTTTCAGTCCATTGCTCTACCAACTGAGCTACTGAGCCATTTTGTATTTTTATATTTGCCATTTAATGAAAAATGGCGGTCTGGACGGGACTCGAACCCGCGACCTCCTGCGTGACAGGCAGGCATTCTAACCAACTGAACTACCAGACCAGAGATTTTCGCGAAAGCAAAATATCTTTCATTAATCTGCGTTAGCAAAAGAACTTACCTTACTTTGCGTCAGCAGAATATTCATCCATCAGTTACTCATTAGATGTTTATTCACTTTTGCAAAATGGTATTGCGGGGACAGGATTTGAACCTGCGACCTTCGGGTTATGAGCCCGACGAGCTACCGAACTGCTCCACCCCGCGACGATAATAGTAATTTAAAATTGAATCAATGGTGGAGGATGACGGGATCGAACCGCCGACCCTCTGCTTGTAAGGCAGATGCTCTCCCAGCTGAGCTAATCCTCC